>JAAVBN010000029.1 GCA_014803545.1 bacterium
AAAATATTTGTTTGTCAATAAAATAGTGATTATTGTTTGGAGGTAAAAAAAATAAGAGCTATGAAGTATAGCTCTTATTTAGTTTATGAATTATATTATTTGCCACATGGGTCAATTAATTCACTGATAGAAATTACACCGAGAAGGTAATCGTTTGTGCAAACTTTTTGTCCGCCGATTTTACCACGTGTACCTGTGCAAGCTGAAAGAGCAAATAATGCTAATGCAATTGTAGCTAATTTTTTCATATTAATCTCCTTTTTTTGTTAATGTTTATGTATATTTTCTTATATACAGGAAATACTATATTAGGAATAAATGGAAAATTCAATAATTATTTTTTATAAAAAAGACTTTACAAAAAATAATCAAGTAATTATAATATGTATGTTTTGTATGGCCTCGTAGCTCAGCTGGATAGAGCAACAGCCTTCTAAGCTGTGGGTCAGACGTTCGAATCGTCTCGGGGTCACCAAATTTTTTAATAGTCCAAGTAGTTAAAAACCGTTCATTATGAACGGCTTTTTTTTACATAAAATTTTTAAATTATCTTGTTTTTAAAATTTCTTTTACTGCCTGAACTTGTGCAACATGAGGTTTAAACATACATGTTTTGCAAGGTGTTGGAATTTCATCTTTGTTAAATTCTTCGGTCAAAGATTTTATCATTGGAAGTCCACGTGCGTAAATATCCCAAATTTTATCGTCGTTGATATTTCCGAATATATAAGGTTTATGAGCCTCAGTTAAAGCTCCTGTGAAGTTTGTGCAAAGAGAAACATCTCCGTTTGCATCAATACCAAGGAAATGACCGATTTGAGGGCAAGGTTCGGTTCTTATACCTTGCTCGCCAGCCTTTACTGCTTCGGCACGATTACAACCGAGTTTTGTTAAATTTTTTGCATACATAACGAATTCTTTATCATCACCGTAATTATTGATTTTCCATTCGTAGTAGTAGCCATCCATAATTTTAACTGTGTCTTTATCAAAACTTACGCCAAGTTTTTTCATATATGCGTCGCGACCAGTCTCTGCAAATTCACGACTGAATTCAATTCTGTCTTTTTCATTTTTAGGGTAGATTTGGATATTCATACCTGTTAGACCTGCATTGTTAAGTTTATCTAATTTTTCTCTGGTCAATAAAGAGCCGTTTGTATTGAAACCGATTTTTTTACATTTTGGAAGTTGGTCCTTTATAAACTTTACACGTTTGCAAAGTTCATCAATATCCATAAGCAAAGCTTCGTTATAACGGATTAAGGACATATTGCCAGAGTAGTTTGCTTCTTTTAGTTCTAAAATAAATTTTTCAAAGGTAGCCCATGGCATAGTGTAGTCTGTTTCTGGGTCTTTTTTATTACATTTTAGACACCATTTGCAAATTCCACTTCCTGAAAAATTACAGTTATTGTTAAAGGCAATATCAATATTTGCGTTTAAGTTATGGGAGAATATTTCTTTGTTTGTGCCTTCAAAGATAAGTCCATTGATGTTTTTGTAGCCATCAGATACATTTGTTTTGTTTATTAAATTCATTTTTTTATCCTTATATTAATTATGTTTGTTGTTGATACTAGCTTAATATTTTTTTTTGTCAAGTTATTTATTGAAATTATTTTATGTTTCTACTTTTGTTTGACTTTTTTGTTAAAATCTTTATATTAGTATGAATATTTATTAAAGGGAGATAGTTATGGTAAAAAAGCTTTCTTTGGATTTATTTAAGAAAATTATGTTAAAGTTTCAGAGGGCGGAGGCTACTGGGGCAGCAATTTATTTGTATTGTGCAAATCATACGAAGGATGAGAGGAACAAGAAAATCCTTCAAAAGATTGCTATGGAGGAGGCTTCGCATACTGAAATATGGTCCAAATATACGGGGAAGGTTTTGAAACCAAACAGGTTAAAGGTATTTTGGAACATTATTTTATTTCATTTGCTTGGGTATACATTTGTTTTGAAGATTTTGGAGTCTAGGGAATATTCTGATGTAGAGGGATTATCGGCTGTTATTCATATGGCGCCAGAAGTGGAAGGTATTATTAATCAAGAGGCGGAGCACGAGCATATGTTGAAAGATGTCCTTGATGAAGAAAGGTTAAATTATATTGGAGCAATGGTTCTTGGGTTAAATGATGCTTTGGTTGAATTAACAGGAAGTATTGCGGGATTGACGTTTGTTTTAATGAATACAATGTTGATTGCTATGTCTGGGATAATTATGGGGATTGCGGCGACTTTATCAATGGCGGCATCAAATTATTTGGCGGAAAAAGCAGATGGTAATCCAAAGGCATTAAAGGCTAGTGTTTATACAGGAATTACTTATTTCTTTACGGTGATATTTTTGGTATTGCCATATTTGATTTATCCAAAGGATGCTTATTTATATGCTTTGATTACTATGATATTTGTAGTAGTGTTTTTGATATTCGTGTTTAATTATTACATTTCAGTTGTTAAGTCAAAGCCATTTTGGTCAAGGTTTTTTGAGATGACAGGGATAAGTTTGTCTGTGGCGGTTATATCATTTTTGATTGGAATGTTGGCAAAATACTTTTTGGGTGTAGATGTTTAAGTTTGAAATATTTGGTAATAAAACTTGTTTTTAAAGTGTTTGAATAATTGTTAATTTTAATATATAATTTTTCCTATATATAAATGAAAGATGAAAAATGGAAAATAAAATTAAACATGGAAAAGATTTTGTGCTTGGCAAATCTGCTGTTATAAAAAGACCTGAATTAATAGAAGTTGGTGATAACGTTCGTATTTCCGAATTTTGTTATGTTTCAAGTGCGTGTAAAATTGGTTCTAATTGCGAAATAGCGGTTGGTGCATCTATTGCTGGTGGTGGTGGAAAGCATACTTTCACTATGGGTGATTATTCTTCGCTTGCTGCGGGAGTTAGAATTTGGCTTTCAAGTAATGATTATGTTAATGACTTGGTCGCTCATAATGTGCCTTTTGTAAAAGAAATAGAGGGCGATATTACTATGGGTAAATATACTGGGATTGGAAGTAATTCTGTTGTGATGCCTAATAATCATATACCAGAAGGTGTAAGTATTGGTGCATTAAGTTTTGTCCCATCAAATTTTCCTTTTAAACCTTGGACTGTGTATGCGGGAAGTCCGATACAGGAGATTAAACCAAGGAATAAGGAAAACATTTTAAAAATCTTAAAATTATTAGGAGAAGAATAAGGTGTGTGGTATTGTTGGTTATGTCGGTAAAAAAGTTTGTACCGATATTTTGCTTTCTGGGCTTAAAAGTCTTGAATACAGAGGATATGACTCTGCTGGTATTGCGGTTATTGATGAAAACAAGGTAAAGATATTTAAAAGTATTGGAAAGATTCAAAATCTTTTTGATAAAGTTGAAAATGAAAAATCAAGTATTAAAAATCCTTTGGTTGGTATAGGGCATATTAGGTGGGCGACCCATGGAAAGCCAACTGTTGCCAATGCTCACCCACATACTTGTAATTGTGGAAACCTTGCAATAGTTCACAATGGTATTATTGAAAATTACAAGGAGTTAAGGGAGGAGTTGACCTTAAAGGGAGCGATTTTCAAATCGGAAACTGATACTGAAACGGTGGCTCATTTAATTGCGTATGAATATGAGAAATCAAAGGACCTTTTAGTTGCAGTTCAAAATGCAACAAAGAAGTTAAAGGGTGCGTATGCTCTTTGTATAATGCACAGGGATAATCCTGATGAAATAATTGCTACAAAGTGTTTTGCTCCGCTTTTAATTGGGGTTGGTAAAGATGAAAGTATTGTGGGAAGTGATATTCCTGCGATAATTGGGACTACAAATAAAATCATATATCTTGATGATATGGATATTGCGGTTGTGAAAAAGGACGGTGTTGTTGTTTACAATCATAATGGCGATGTTGTTAATAAGAAAGTTGTGGAGCTTTCTATTAAAGAAGACAGCCTTAATAAAATGGGGTATAAGCATTTTATGATAAAGGAGATTTTTGAACAACCTGATATTATAAGAAATGCCCTTAATGGAAGATTGAAAGATATAAATTCAAAAATTGTTTTTCCAGAGCTTGACAGTCTTCAATCTGATAAAAAAATTGATAATATAAAAATTGTTGCGTGTGGAACTTCGCTTCATGCGGGGATAATTGCAAAGTATATAATTGAGGATTTGACTGGGATTACAGTAGAGGTTGAAAGTTCCAGTGAGTATATTTACAGGAATAATACTACAAATGCTTCGTCTTTGGTGATTGGAATTTCGCAATCTGGGGAAACGGCGGATACTATTACTGCAATGCGACTTGCAAAGGATAAGGGTGCAAAGATTTTAATTATTACGAACAGGCCAGACAGTTCTATTTGCAAGCTTGCGGATAGTGTGATACCTGTGAATGCAGGGATTGAGGTTAGTGTTGCTGCGACTAAATCCTATACTGCACAATTGATAGTTTTGTATTTGTTTGCGATTTACCTTTGTGAGGTAAAGGGAAAGCATACAGATGTATTGAGGGAGATAAAGCAGGAGCTTTTGACAATACCTTCAAAGATAGAGTATATCCTTAATAACAAAAGTGAAATTGAGGGTATGGCAAAGAGTTTAAGCAATTACAAAGATTTTATTTATATTGCGAGGGGAACAAATCTTGCAACTGCACAAGAGGGTGCCTTGAAATTAAAGGAGATAAGTTATATAAATGCGACGGCGTATCCTGCGGGTGAATTGAAGCATGGACCTATTGCAATGTTGGATGAAAATATGCCAGTGCTTGCGATACTTATTCCGAACCACATAACTTTTGATAAGATGATTTCCAATTGTGAGGAAGCAAAGGCAAGGAATGCAAAGCTTATTGCCTTGACTTCATCAAATGATGAGAGGTTGGATAAATTGTTTGATTATATAATAAGAGTGCCAGAGGTAAGTGAGATTTTATCGCCACTTATTACCTGTGTTCCGTTGCAACTTCTTGCATATTATATTGCGAATTATTTGGGTAAGGATGTGGATCAGCCAAGAAACCTTGCAAAATCGGTGACGGTTGAGTAAAAATTTAGCCAAAAAGAATCAGAAAAAGAATCGATTCGTGATAATCCTGTAATTTTTACAGGATTTTTTATTTTCGTAAAATCAATATGTTGCGGTTTGTTATTAACTTTTTGATAAAAAGATGTTGACAATTTAAAATAGATTTATTATAAATGATAATAACAAAGTGATATAAACACTTTAATATAAACTAAAATAAAAACTGAAAGGAAATTAAAATGATAATAAATTACGAAAAAGAAAATGAGCGTAGTGTTAAGGTTAGTTATCCAGGTATACCATATGAAGCAAGGTCAAACCTTATGGAAAAATTAGAATATAGAATGGAACAAGTAAGGAATTTAAAAAAATCAATAAGCGAATATACAAAAATAATACAAGATAATACATCTTTGAAAGAACAAGTTTGTGACTTCTTTAATCTTAATTCTGGAAATGTTAAGGTTTTGCGAGAGATTACTCAGGTTCGTACGAAAGATGGTTATTATCCTCATTTTTTTACAAATTTTTTTACAGTGCAAGAAGAAGATTCAAATATTGTTACATGTTTTGGATATAGATTTAAAAATGGTAAAATAGTTGATTTACTTCCATTGTTATTTAAAAATAAAAAGATATTTTATGTTGATGTTCGCACTGAGTCAGATTGTTATGTAATTCATTTTTATCTTGCTCCTTATCCTAAAGCAGAATCAATTGTAAGAGTAGATGAAAATGAAAAAACAGGACAGCTTATTTTGGAAAATAATGGTGAAAGAATTATAGTTGATTCAAAAAAATCTGTTCAATCAAAACAGCCTATTGATATATCTGTCTTTGATAATCAAATTACAAGATAATATAAACTAAAACTAAAAAAACTGAAAGGTAAAATAAAATGACAAATGAAAAATTATTAAATGAAATAAAAGAACAAAATCAACAAATACTATTATTGTTGCAACTTTTGGTTGCCTCCAGTGATGAAATTAAAATGAACTATGGTAAAATACAAAGTCAATATAATGAAAAAAGGACTTTTAGTAATGGTTATGTTTCTATAAATAGAGATGAAGTTATTTTACCGGAAAAATTTGATAAAACATATAAGGAATATTATAAGGATAGAATTAAAGATATTTATAAAAATGATGCTATCCCTATGAATATTATAAAAGAACTTTTAAATACAAAGCAAAAGTAGGTGTGAAATGTTTAATGTTAATACAAAAACTTCTGATTATATGAGTATTGTCCTTACTCACGAATGTAATAAAAAGTGTCCTTATTGTATTGATAAATACAGAGGTTGTATGGAATATATAACTTTGGATAATGTTAAAAAAGCAATTGCATTTGCGAAAAGTCATAATATAAAAGACATACTTCTTGTGGGTGGAGAACCTACTCTTCATCCGCAAGTGGTAGAAATTGCAAAGATGATAAAAGAGGCTGGATTTAATACTATACTTACAACTAACTATACAAGACCAGATGTTGTAAAGGAGCTTGATAAATATATAAACAGCTTTAACATATCGTTTTACAATCAGAGGGAACTTCCAAAGCAAAGAGATTTTAAGGCTGATTTGACCTTGTCAACTTTGCTTTACAAAGGTGGTATTGACAGCAAGGCAAAACTTGATGCCTTTATTGAAAAATACAAAGATGATTTTATTTTAAAATTTTCAACACTTACAGTTTGTAATGATTGGACCTTGGCACATCAGAAGGTTGATTTTTTAGACAGTCTTGATGCAAAAAAGATAGTTTTATTTAATGAAATTGAAGGCTTGATTTATAAGGGTTATGTTATAAAAAGGTATGACAGGATTATAAATCTTAGTGCCGAGCAATCCTTTAAATGTCATGTTGACGGGACTATATCAGATACTTGGGAAAGGGTGAGTGTTCCAACTCGTCCTTTGGTGTTAAATAATGCTTTTCAAAATCAAAGATAGGAGTTGCTTTTTTATATTTTTGTTATTATCATAAAAGGTAAAAGAGAGGTTAATATGAAAAATTTTAAATCGGAAAAAGAGTTTTTAGAAAGTTATGATCCTTCGGCTTATGAAAGGTTATCTTTGGGTGCGGATATGGTAATTTTTTCCATATCAAATGAGGATTCCAAAAATTACAGAAAGCTTAATAAAAAATATTTTTCTGTGTTGCTTGTTAAACGGTTGGACTTTCCATATAAGGGTATGTGGAACTTGCCTGGTGGGTTTGTGAATATTGATGAAAATATTGATGATGCGGCGGACAGGATTTTGAAAAAATCAAGTGGGCTTTCTAATATTTATAAGGAACAACTTTATACCTTTGGTGATGTGAAGCGTGACCCTCGTATGAGGATTGTGACGGTGGCTCATATCTCTCTTATCAACAAAGATGAGATAAAACAGGACCTTAATGAAAATGCGTTTTGGTTTAATATAGATTATGAGGAAAAGGGGGATACTTTTGTGTGTCATCTTTCATCCTCGGTAGAAAATATTGAATTTGTGGCAAAGAAGGTTGGGGATACCTATCAGATAGTTAAAAATGACAAGATTGCCTTTGACCACGCCCTTATTATTTTAACAGGAATTTTGCGGTTAAGAAATAAAATTGAATATACCGATGTTGTGTTTAATTTATTGCCTGAATATTTTACTTTGACAGAGCTTCAAACTATATATGAGCTTATTTTAGGTAAAAAGTTGCTTGCACCTGCGTTTAGGCGGAGTATTAAGGATAAGGTTGAAAAAACATCCAAAATCCAAGGTGGAGCAGGACACAGACCTTCTGTTTTATTTAGATATAAAAATAAAAAAGAGTGAGGTTATTATGAAAAAATTAATAAAAGATATTTCTGATATTATGCAAAAAAACGCCCATGGGCACGGTATGGATCATATTAATCGTGTGTATGATATGAGTATAGATTTTGCAAAGGGGACATCGGCAAATATTGAAATAATAACTTTGACATCTTTGTTGCATGATGTTGATGATTATAAAATCTTTGGTGATACAGGAGATAAGTTGCCAAATGCAACAAATATTATGAAAAAAAATAATGTGCCGAATGATATGATTGAGGTTGTTTTAAATAACATTAACAATATGGGGTATAGTAAAAGATTAAAAGGGATTATTCCTACATCATTAGAAGGACAGATAGTTTCCGATGCCGACTTTTGTGATGGAATGGGTGCAACTGGTATTATTCGATCTATTGAATATAATATTTTTAAGGGGAATCCTTTTTGGGACAGGGATTTTTCCCAGAAATAAATCCTAGTGTAGAGAAATATAAGGAAAGTAAGGTTCCTGTGGTTAATCATTGTTTTGAAAAGTCATTAAAATTAAAGGATTTGATGTTTACGGAGGCAGGTAAGAAGGAAGCAATTAAAAGACATAATATAATGGTTTCGTTTTTACAGAATTTTTTTGAGGAAAATAGAGCGTATGATTGGGTGAAATTTCTTAATGAAAATAAAAAATCCCTTTAAAGGTAATCAGCCTTTCAAAGAGTTAGTTTTACTTTCCAACGATGTATAAATATATAATAACACGATTCGTGAACTTTTGCAAGAGGGGATTTTGGATTTAGTGAAAAATTTTTGAAGATGGGGTAGGTCAGCACTATGGGGACTGAAGGTTCTAGCGATTCCTCCTAAAAAAATGTGGCAAAGTGAGCCACCCGTGGGGCGGTCTGGCTCATAAAAAAAGAAATAAACATTATTAAAAAAATGAGGTAAACAAAACTTGTGAAAACTAATTGCAATAATTTATAATATATCCAATCTGAATTTTCTATTCCTCTAGGGGATGGACCAAAGACTTACTGCTTTAAGAAATGATGAAGTTATTAACAAATATATTTTACTTCTTTTTTTAATTTTCTTTTTAATTTGTTATCAATTATTATCTTTGCTCTGTATTGGCGTATAGGAACATTGTCGTAATCCATTTCTGTAATGCTTATTTCATTAGCATCTCTTAAAATCTTTAAAACTTTTTTAGGAATATAAGTAAGTTTTACAATTTCGTTTTTATCTCTGAACAATGCCAATAATTTTTTATTATCGTAAACGATGAAAGGATTATATGGGGATTCTGTGCGTGAAAGGATTATCAGCATTAATTTCCCGCTTGAATTGATAATGAAATCAAAATATTCCTCGTTTACGACTATAATTTTTAATCTCCTTTGTTTATATTTATAAGGATAACATAAAATTCAAATATTTTAAATACTTTTTAACTTTATTTTACTCTTAAAATCTGATATGATATAATTATAATAAAAATAAGAGGAGAAAATGCCAAGTAATTATTCGGATAGTCCTTCTATGGATGAAATTTTAGAACGTATAAAAAAAGCCTTGTCTGAAAGAGATGCCAAATCGGGTGTTTCAGAGGAGGCGGAAAGTATTTCTGCAACAGAAAATACACCTTTGACATTTGAAAAAATGAAGGAGTTGTCTTCGTCAAGAGCAATGACTGATAAGATTGTTGGAAATCTTGTTGACGATGAGATTTTTATAAAGCCTGTGGCAAAGGCGTCATCTGAGGATGAGAGTGTAAAAATCCTTAATAAAGAGGAGAGGGTTTCTTCAAAAAAGAATGACGATGTGTTCGTCCTTACAAAAAATATGAAGAGGAAAAAGGATTCTGATGTATCATTAAATAATGTAGATTTGAATTTAATGTTTAAAAATATTGCATTTGGTTTGGGGCATGATTTGGCGATATCCTATCTTTCCCCTAAAATTGAAAGTTGGTTAAGGATTAATGCAACTGATATAATTTCTAAATCACAAAAAAAATAAAATTTAGCCCCTTAATAGAAAGGGGAAATTTTTTATGATGTAAAAAAAAGCCTCTTTTCAGAGGCTTAGTTTTTAGATTTCGTTATTCTTTTTGAACTTTCTTTCCCACCAATTATGAAATCTTTTTCTGACCCTTACGCCGATTAAAATCATACATGGTGTGACGATTAAAGTTAAGATTGTTGCAAAAGATAAACCAAAAATAACAGACTTTGAGAATGCAGACCACATATCCATTGATGGTGAACCGATGGATATATCAGCGTGTATAAAGTCTATGTTTAATTTTAATGCCATAGGGACAAGTCCAAGAACTGTTGTGACAGTTGTAAGATAAACTGGACGAATTCTTTGAAGCCCTGTTCTTATTAGAGCATCAAATGGGTCGCTTACTTTTTCCTTTATTTCGTTATAAGCGTCAATTAACACTATGTTATTATTAACGACTATACCAGCAAGAGAAACGATTGCCAAACCTGTCATAACGATTGAGAATGGATCGTGCATTATAACAAGTCCCAATACAACACCGATTGTTGATAATAGTATAGAGAATAATATCATAAATGTGTCATAGAAGCTGTTGAATTGAATAAGCAATATGAAGCCCATTAGGAATATAGCTGCTATGAATGCCTTTATCACGAAGCCCATACTTTCCTGGCTGTCCTCATCTTGACCAGCAAATTTTATTTGAACACCTTTAGGTGGTGGATTTTGTTTTTGGTAAGCCTTTAATGCAGCAACTTTTGCAGCAGCATAGGAACCTTGTTCCGCATCGGCAGCAACCTTTATAATTCTTCTTCCGTTAATTCTTTCAATCATATTGACCTTTGGTGAAGGAACAATATCAACGAAAGTTGATAGAGGAACTGAAGAGGTTGTATTTGCGACAACATAAAGGTTATCAATCATATTTAAAGCACGTAAAGCCTTTGGAAAACGAACAACTATGTCAAGTTCTTCGTCGCTGTCGGCTGGCATATAGCTTGATACTCTTGCACCGCGAGTTAACATTTGAACGATACTTCCGATTGAGGAAATTGTAACGCCAAATTTTGCAGCCTGTGCCTTATTAATATTCATTTCCCATTGGATACCAGGAAGTGGAAGGGTGTTTTCAACATTTACGAAACCACCTATTTTATTCATAGCTTCCTCTATGTATTTATAACCAGCATCAATTATTTTTTGGTTATCTTCCTTTGCGGAAATTTCAATTTCAATTGCTTTTCCAGAAACTGGACCTTTTGCTTCCTTCACAATTTCAATTATAACACCAGACATTTGAGACAATTTGTCGTCCAGCTCTTTTATAATTTGAGTTGCACGAGGTCGTTCTTGCCAATCCTTTAATTCAACTTGAATATATCCTATGGTATCTTCTGAAGCACGCCATGGTTTTGCACCAGATCTTGAATATATATTTTCAAAGTATGGAAGTTCGGTGATTAAGTTTTCTGCCTTTCTTACGAATTCTGATTTTTCTTCTACTGAAAAGTTTCCAAGAGCGTGAACATTTATATTTATAAAGTCAGGTTCGGATTCAGGGAAGAATTCAACACCAACACCAAATTTTGAGTAGGTGAAAAATGATAGGAATAGTACAACTAAGACCAAACCAAAAATTTTCCAAGGTCTTGATAAACAAAAGTGTAGGGCGTTGTAATATACTTTCATATATCCTTTTAGTTTGTCATATTCGCCATTTTCACTTGCAAGAACTTGAACTTTTTCTTCTTCCTTCATTGCACCTGCTTTTCCGAATATTGCACCAAATATAGGAATGAAGATTAGGGCGACTAATAAAGATGCGGAAAGAACGCAGATAACAGATAAAGGTAAATATTTCATAAACTCACCAATAACACCAGGCCAAAACATAAGAGGTCCGAATGCAACAAGAGTTGTAAGAGTTGATGCGATAACTGGCATAGCCATACGGTCAGATGCTTCTGCGTAAGCGTCAACTTTATTTGCACCTTCGGTCATTTTCTTATCGGCATATTCGGTAATAACGATTGCACCGTCAACAAGCATACCTACGGCAAGGATAAGACCGAAAAGGACAACCATATTAATACCTACACCCAAAGCACCAAGGAATAATAATCCGATAAGGAAAGATATAGGAATAGAAAGTCCAACAAGAAGACCTGTTCTTGTTCCAAGCATTAAAACAACGCAAACAATAACGAGAATCATAGATGATATAACGTTATTTTGTAGGTCGGTTAAGTTGTCATTTATAGTTTCAGCAGAATCGTTTGTTAATTTTATTATAACATTATTTGGAATTGTGTCCTTTGCTTCTTCAAGAACTTTTTTTACTAATGTTATAACATTAATGGTATTACCACCACTTTTCTTTTTTACTTCCAATGATAAACTTGGTTTGCCGTTCATACGAACGTATTCAGTTGCGTTTGCAAAATTTCTTCTTACTTCGGCAATATCTTTAAGTGTGATTACGGCATCGCCTTCTATCTTTATAGGAAGGTTTAAAACATCATCAACATTTTCAATTAAACCTGGAACTTTGATAGGGAATGAACCTCTTTCAGTTTCAATGTTTCCAGCAGGAATAAGAATGTTTGATGAACCCAAGAAAGAGCTTATGTTTGAAATAGATAATTTATAAGAATTCATTTTTGCAGGATCAATTAAAATTTCTATTTGCTCATCTCTTTCACCACCAAGTTCGGCTTCCAAAACACCAGGAAGAGATTCAATTGTATCTTGAAGTTGTTCAGCGATAGTCATCAAAGTTTTTTCAGGTGCATTACCGTAAACATTTACTATAGCAATAGGGAATTCAGATGTGTTGATTTCATCAATAATAGGTTCGTCAATATCCTTTGGCATAGTTTGTTTTGCTCTGTCAACGGCATCTTTTATTTCACGAAGACCTATTTCAGTATCGTATCCAACATCAAATTCTGTAAGAATATTACAGTAATTTTCATAACATTTACTGTTTAATTCTTTTAAACCTGATATAGTTTTGAATTCTTTTTCAATAGGTTTTGCAATTAATCGCTCACCGTCTTCTGGTGAAATACCAGTATAAGTGATTCTTGTATAAACCCTTGGTATATTAACATCAGGATAAGATTCTTTTGGAAGAGCCTTGTATGTCATAAATCCTGCGATTGTGCATAAAAATAAGGCGAATATGAATACACGTGTCCTTTTTATTGCTATTTTTACTATTGACATTTATTATCCTCCTTATTATTTAAGTAAGTTTGAGTTGGTGTCGTTTGTAAAGGTTGGGTCAACTTTTTCGCCAACTTTTACAAATTCTGCACCAGCGATAATTACATTTGCATTTTCAGGAAGTCCAGAAATCCAAAGTCCATCAGATTCTTCTTTTACTATTTCAATAGGATAGAAATGGACTATGTTTTCATCATCAACTGTTTTTACACCAATTTCGCCATTTTCACCAAAAGTTAAGCAAGATGAAACGCTTAATTTAATAGCAGAAATTGTATCAAGAGGGAATTGAATTTCTGCGGTTAAACCTTCAGCAACTCTATCATCTTTGTTATTTGCTTCAAGTTCAATAGAGAAAGTTCTTGTTGATGAATTTGCGATTGCGGCAACGTATACAAGCATAGCTTCTATTTTTTGTTTGCTTGAAAGAAGGGCAGTTGCGACTACACCTTTTCTTACACGAGTTATGTATTTTTCTGGGATTTCAGCCTTTATTTTTATAGGGTTAAGATTTACGAATGTTCCGACATCTTCACCAGAATTTACATAAGAGCCTTCTTCTACATTAAGTTCATTTATTATACCATCAAATGGAGCACGAAGAATTGTGTATTCAATATCAAGGATTATTTGGTCTAATGCTGCACGAGAATTTTTATAAGCAGCTTCGTTTGCAACAAAATCTACACGAGAAATTAAATCTTGTTGAAGAAGAGTTTTTGCAGTATTAAATTCAAGTTCTGATTTATCTTTTGCAGCTTGGGCAGCACGAAGTTTTGCCATTCTGTCTTCCATAGCAAGAGTTATGATAGCATCACCCTTTTTCACATATTGACCCTTTTTCTTATTAATAGTTTTTACTATACCAGAAGTCCTTATTTTAAGGTTGACTTTTTCGTTTGCCTCTGTATGACCATAAATAAGAATATCAGCAACTATATTTTTTGCAGTTAATCTTTCAACATTAACCTTTACAAGTTTTGTAGTAGGTTCGTCGGTTGTTTTTGGAGCAGTGAAAAACATACCTAATGCAAACCAAACAATAAGGGCAATTATTATTATGTATACAAACTTTGTAGACCCCTTTTGTTGTCCAAGTTTTGAATTTATATATTTGTTATGTAATTTTTTAATCATTATAAAACTCCTTCTTATTTAAATTAAAAAAATCTTGCTAATAATAAAATTGAATATTATAATCAATTTTAAAATTTGTAAACAAAAAAATGTTAACTTTTTTTTAATGTCTAGTAGTAAATAAAAAGGGATAAATTATGACAAAAAAATATGATTTCAGATATATAGAAGAAAAATGGCAAAATATTTGGGAAACAGAGAAAACCTTTGATGCTAAGATTGATAAATCAAAGAAGAAATTTTTTTCTTTGGTAGAGTTTCCTTATCCATCTGGTGCTGGACTTCATGTCGGACATCCTCGTTCATTTACTGCTATGGATATTATTTCAAGAAAGAGAAGAGCAGAGGGGTATAATGTTTTGTTCCCTATGGGCTTTGATGCGTTTGGGCTTCCAACTGAAAGGTATGCAATAAAAAATCATATTCATCCTGCGGTTGCGACAAAGCAAAATATTGAAAATTTTGTTAAGCAACTTAAATCTATTGGTTATTCATTTAATTGGGGAGGAACTGTGAATACCACTGATCCAGCCTATTATAAATGGACGCAATGGATGTTTATACAGATGTTTAAGGCTGGTCTTGCATACAAGGGGGAAGAAACTATTTCTTGGTGTCCAGAATGTAAAATAGGTATTGCAAATGAAGAGTTAGAGGCTGGACATTGTGAGCGATGTGGAAGTGAGGTTCAGAAGAAGAAAAAGTCCGCTTGGATTTTGAAAATGCAATCTTATTCCGATAAGCTTTTGGAAGGATTAAACAGAGTTGATTTTCCTGACAGTGTTAAGAAAATGCAAAGCGAATGGATTGGAAAATCAGTTGGTGCGGAAGTTGATTTTTCTATCAAGGATAGTGATGAGAAATTGCGTGTATTTACGACCCGTCCAGATACTATTTTTGGAGTTTCCTATATGGTGATTGCACCAGAGCATAGTTTGATTGAGAAGTTTTCTTCTCAAATAAAAAATATGGATGAAGTTATTGCCTATCAAAATGAGGCAAAGAAGAAATCTGAGTTTGAGCGTTCTCAACTTTCAAAGGAAAAAACAGGTGTTCGTTTAGATGGTGTTGTTGCAATAAATCCATTGAATGGAAAAGAGATTCCTATATTTATTTCTGATTATGTGTTGGTAAGTTATGGAACTGGTGCAATTATGGCGGTTCCTGCACATGATGACAGAGATTGGGAGTTTGCAAAGAAGTTTAATCTTCCTATTATTCCAGTGATAAAATCTGATATTGATGTGAATGAAGAATGTGCCTTGGTTGATGGGGAACATATAAATTCTGATTTCTTAAATGGTCTTAACAAAGAAGATGCAATTAAGAAAGTTGTTGAAGTGATTGAAGAAAGAGGGCTTGGAAAAGCATCTGTGAAATATCGTATGATGGACTGGGTATTTACCCGTCAAAGATATTGGGGAGAGCCTATACCTATGGTAAATTGTCCTCATTGTGGTTGGGTGCCAATGGATGAAAAAGATTTGCCACTTACCCTTCCTGATGTTGATGATTATTTGCCAACGGATGAGGGATTATCACCACTTGCAAAGGCAACAGATTGGGTAAAAACAAAATGTCCGAAATGTGGTGCCGATGCAGAGAGGGAAACTGATACTATGCCAACGTGGGCTGGGTCTTCTTGGTATTATCTTCGCTATATGGATCCACATAATGATAAGGAGTTTGCTTCAAAGGAGGCTCTTGATTATTGGGGACAAGTTGATTGGTATGAAGGCGGAGCAGAGCACGTGACACGCCACTTATTGTATTCTCGTTTTTGGCATAAAGCTTTGTTTGATGCAGGACTTTTGCCATTTGATGAGCCATATAAGAAACGTTCACTTCACGGAATGATTTTGGCTTCTAATGGTGAAAAAATGAGTAAGTCAAAGGGGAATGTTATAAATCCTGATGACATTGTGAATGAGTTTGGTGCGGATACTCTTCGTGTATATGAAATGTTTATCGGTCCGTTTGATCAGGCGGCGGCTTGGTCCACAACTTCTATGATTGGTATACACAGATTTTTGAAAAAGGTTTATGAGCTTTCTCAAAATGTGGCTGATATACCTATGACTGAAAGGGATGAAATGTTTTTACATCAAGCGATAAAAGATGTAAGTGAGCGCATTGAAAGTATGAAATTTAATACTGCGGTTTCTGCATTAATGGTGCTTTCAAATTATATGAATGGGTTGGAAAAAGTTCCAGTTTCAATGATGGAAATTTTTGCAAAACTTCTTAATCCATTTGCTCCACATCTTGCAAGTGAGATTTGGGAAATGTTGGGACACAATTCAAGGATTGATTTTGAACCATATCCGATTTTTGATGCATCAAAGATTAAATCGTCCGATGTTAATATTGTGATTACTGTTAATGGTAAAAAGCGTTTGGAGATGAGTGTTCCTGTTGATTTATCAGATGAGGAAGTTAAAACGCTTGTGCTTGACAATAACTCTATTAAACCATACATTGATGGTAAGGATATAAAGAAAATTATTGTCGTGAAAAACAAGATTGTAAATATAGTTGTTTAAAAAATCCCTCTGGTTTGAGGGATTTTTTTATGGCTCATAATCCCAAAAAGGGTAAATTGCTGGATTTATAACAGGATTATAATATTCAAAACTATTATAGAAAATTATATCTGTGTAATTTACGGGAAAAGTTAATATAGTGTATTTTTCATTTACAATATCGTCAAATGAAATATTTTTTACTTGGGTATCTTTTTTTAATATTACTCCTATATAAAAAGGTCTGTCCCAATCATCAAAAATATCTTCTTTAAGATTTACATTTTTAGGCGATATTACATGCATATAATGACTATGTGATTTATCAACAAAATAACTAAATATTAGTGTAGGAGTAATTTTTTTCCAAGGTTGTTCCATTATGTTAGGAAAAGAATCCATATATAAGTTTACTATTGATATTGGTTTAAGTTGTGGTTTAATAAATTCATTTATATATTCATATTGTTTATTTTCCTTGTTAAATTTATATATATAAAGATAAGTGTTATAATTATATTTATTTTCATCAATTGCAATTTTTGATGGTATAGGACAACCTTTTTTGTATTTTCCCCATTTAACACGTTCTGCCACGTCCTTAATCACACCATACTTATCCATTACTTTTGAATCTGCTATTTCTTTATTAATATTTACAAGTTTTTCATCCCAATTATTGGTCCAACCCTTTATACATTTGTAATCATCAACCGTCCCAGGGACTTTTTCTATCCTTAGTTTTTCAAGAAGAGCTTTTTCCTCCGCTTCACTTAAAACAGGTTCCTTTGTCGCCTCTTGCATTTCTTTTAATTCTTTTTTTATATTTTCATTTTCACTATTTAATGTGGAATAAAGTTCTTTTTGTTTTTCTATTTCTCCTCTAAGATTTGCGTTTTCATTATTTAATGAAGATATTTCTGTTTTAAGATTTGAAGTATCACAATCAGGACATACAGGGCAATTTTTATCATTATTATTATTGTTTGTTGTTGTAGTTGTTTCAATAACCTTAGTAGGTTTTCTGTTAGATGTTCTCGTCGCTAATCTTTTTGAGGAAGTTGTAGTAGTCTTTCTTGCAGAAGAGACAGCCGCCCTCTTCTTTGATGAAGTATTGTTCGTTGCAGCCCTTTTAGTATTTGTTGGTTTCTTTCTTGCTGCATTGACCGTATTGGATAAGATTGAAATTGTGATTAAGATTGAAAATAGAATAATTGTGTAAATTGCTGATTTTGTAAGTGTTTTACCCCCCCCCTAGGCGGATAGCATTTGTTCTGTTTTTCATTTTTTAATCCTCTTTCTTAATTTAATTATATTCAGAATATCATATTTTCGTATTCTTTTCAATAGGTAAATTATAATTCCAATAAATTATCTATGAATTCGGAAGATGAGAATGGTTTTATGTCGCCTGCTTTTTCACCGTTTGCGAGGAAGTAGACAGGTTTTTTATATTTATTTATTAGGGATATTATAAATCCTGATTTAGATGAACCTTCGGTTTTTGTGATAATGAAGCCGTCAATATTTATATTTTGGGAGAATTTTTCCATTTGGGTAAGGCTGTTTTGTCCGCCGTTGCCGTCCAATACTAATATGGTCTTATCTGGGGCAGAGGGGTTTATTTTTTTTACTGTGTTTATTATTTTTTCAAGTTCTGCCATAAGGTTTTCATTGTTGGAAAGGCGACCTGCGGTATCAATAAAAACTATGTCATCATTTTGTGATTTTGCGATATTGTATCCGTCATAGGCGAGTCCCGATGGATTGGCGTTATCCTTTGATATTAGTTTTGCGCCTGCCTTTTTTACCCAATCGGCGAGTTGTTCGGTTGCGGCGATTCTGAAAGTATCGCAGGCGATGACTGATACTGATTTTCCCTCGGCTACATACTTATTACAAAGTTTTCCTATGGTTGTGGTTTTACCGCTTCCGTTCACTCCTATCATTATTATAGAGAAAGGTTTTTCGTTTCCAATTTCAAATTTTGTATCAAATGGTTGAATTAGTTTTAGTAATTCTTCCTTTAAAATTTGTTTGATTTCCGTATCGGTAATATCCTTACCAAATTTTTGTTTTTTTATTGTTTGGATAAGGTTTTCAACTATATCATACGAAATGTCGGAGGTGATAAGTAGTTCCTCTAAGCTTTCAAGTGTGGCGTTATCAAGTTTTTTGTTTGTAAAAATTGATGATAATTTCTTTCCAAATATTCCTAACATCAAAAAATCCTTTGCTTATTTTATTTTATTACATTATATTATTTCTAAATTGAAACTATATCAAGGAAATTTAATATGCAAGAGAAAGTTAAAATTATTTGTGGTGCTACGGCAAGTGGTAAAAGTGCAAAGGCAATAGAGCTTGCCTTAAAAAACAATGGTGTGATTATAAATGCTGACAGTCAGCAGGTTTATCGTGAGCTTCCTGTTTTAACTGCCTGTCCGTGTGAGGAGGATTTGAAGCTTGTCCCACATAAACTTTATGGTTTTATTGGTGGCGATGAAAGAATGGATGTGTCAAAATGGTGTGAGTTTGCAGTAAGTGAGATACGAAAGGCTTTTGAAGAAGGTAAGCAACCTTTTGTCGTTGGTGGAACTGGATTTTATATAAAGGCTTTGACCGAAGGGCTTTCCGTTATACCGAATGTTCCGCAAAAAATGCGTGATTTGGTAAGAAAAGAGGGGCTTGGAGCGAAGGTTTCTGATTTATATAAAATTGTGGAAAAGTATGATCCTGATTTGGCAAGAAAGATTTCTCCGAATGATAGGCAAAGAATACTTCGTGGAATAGAGGTTTTCCGTGCAACTGGGGTTCCTTTGTCTGCTTGGCATAAGAATAAGAAGATAAAACCTCTTGGTGATATGGAATTTGATATAGAGTTGATTGATTTTGAAATGTGTGAGTTTGAAAGACGAATTAAACTTCGCACTTCTAAAATGCTTGAATGTGGGGCGATTGATGAGGTGGAGGCACTTTACAAACTTGGATATGATGAACGGGCTGGTATCTATAAAGTTTTGGGGGTAAAGGAGATTAAGGATTATCTTGACGGTAATATTACAATAGATGCGTTAAAGGATAAAATTAACCTTATTACTAGGCAGTATGCAAAAAGGCAAAGAACCTTTTTCAGGACACAAATGGATTCATTAAAAAATAATTAAAAAGTGTTTGCGGATATCCCTTTTTTGTGATATACTACTTTTAGTATTTAACTGTAAGGAAAGGGTATATTATGTTTGATATTTTTAAAAAAGGTATTGAGAAGTTGGAAAATCAAACCCCATTTGATGAAGCTGTTGGAAGTGTTTCTGCGTATGCTTCCTATACAGATCAAAAGGAGTCTGTGTTTGCAATGATTATTAAAAAGAATTTCACAACAGATGAAGATAAGAAGAAATTTGTGAAATTTGCTGATACTTTTTATAAGACAATAAAATTAGGGTTAAATATTGATAGTATGCGGTCTACTGATTATTCAAAACAGTTTATAGAAGATTCTTTGTCCCGTATATATCGTGGTGATAATATTGATAGTATACTTAAATATGCTGAGGCTATGTATAAAGATAAGGTTGATTACAAATGTTTCTTGGAACATTATAATAAAGAAAGTTCTTTGTAATAAAAATAGTTAATTAATATAAGGAAAGGATATATTATGGCTGATATTTTTGAAAAAGGGATTGAAAATTTAGATAATAGGGATCCTGTAATTGTTTTGTGTGGTGAAGTAGGTTCTATGGTTGGACGTTTTGTTGATGGGGATGTCTCTGAATCTGAAACCACAAAAAAATTGATAGATATATATCATACGAAATTTGATGGTAAGGCTGAGGAATTTGAAGAAATTTTGAAGTTTATGAAATCTCTCGCAGAAGTTTTGCCTGAAAGAGTAAATAATGGTAATGTCAAATTAGATAAAGATGATTTAAAATTGAAAAATATTTTAAACAGACTTATGACTTCTTTGGAAGTTGATGATGTTGAACATATATATGATGAATTTTTATCTGCTAGCTTTTCAGCCGTTACTGTTGGTATGATTGAAGAAGAAGCTCCTCGTCATTCTATGACAATTAATGAAGTTATAAATCCAACTAAGATGAATGTTAATGAAACTGTGAATGAGGATGAAAAGGTTGATGAAAAAACTGCTTCTCATCATCCACTTTGGTATGTGATTAATAATGTTGATGAAAGCCAATCAGAGAATGTGGATGTGGAAAATGATGTGGAATCCTCTGATGTAGAAAAAGTTGATTTCTTTGGTAAAGAGGTTTCTGTTGGTGATAAAACAAAGATAAATTTTGTTGATGAAAAGAAAAAGAAATCTTCTGTTTCAATGGGTGCGGATACAAATTCTATAAATATTGCACATGATAAAAAGACAAATGTTTCAAGGGCGGCTTTGAATACTACCTTTAAAGGTGTTCTTGATTATATGAGTGCGAATGAGGAAGTTCCTTTTGATTTTGTGATTAATACTAAGACAGCAGATTTCAAAAAGGAGTTTATTGGTTCTATTATTGCTCATTCTATGAAAGATAGAATGAAAGATACAATAAAGGATAATAGTCTTATAAATGGTGTTTCAAAGGAGCCTTTGTTAGCTGGAAAAATTTCTTCCTTTGTTATTAATGGTATGAATATTTCCTATGATGATTTTTCAAAATTTAGTAGCTATGAAGATTTTGAGAAATTTGAGGAAAAAATGAATAAAGATAAAGGAAATGTCCGTAAAAAATTGCTTGAAAATGGAATGGTAAATAATTCTGGTAGATAGTTTTATGGATTAAAAATTATAAAACCCTTCCTTTAAACGGAAGGGTGTTTTTTTATTTTAAAAATAAAGTTTGTGGTCGGACAATGGGGATTTGTTTCTGGGTGTCCGCTTGCTGACCGATAAAGTGTTGAAAAGAAACCTAATAAATAGATTCATAAAGTTTGCGAGCCGCCCGGCGCCCGAATTTTTCGGGCGGCTCGCTTATGGGCTGACCTAAATAATAAAATGAATCATTATTAAAAAAAACAAAACTTATGGAAAATATATTCAACAATTTAAAGGGGATTCAGTCTGATGTGTCCATCCCCCTTACCCCCCCCCCTAGGGGGGATGGACCAAAGACTTACGTCTTTGAGAAATGATGAAGGTATAAATCTCAAAATAATTCTTGACATCTGTTTTTTTTTGTTTATCATTAAAACTGTTTAATAAAAAACTAGGAGTTTATTATGGAAAAAAATAAAATTAATTATAAGTCCTATGAAGAAATTGCAAAAAGATATGAAGCGTTAAAAGATGATGAAATTTATCAATTTGCTGATCCTGATTGTGATGTGTATCCAGATATTAAAATATTAGATAAAAATTTGAAAAATTTTGCTTTGGAGGTTGCTCATTTAAAAGGAAGAAGTTATGGTGTAGTTAAAAATTTTATGGATTTATTTTTTTATCATAGTGATAAAGAGCAATTTTATTATTTGATATATACTTTGTTGTTAATATATCAGCAACCTATATTACCTGAGGGAAGAAGTTATAATGATTGGTCTTCTTTATTAACTAATGATGAAAAAGATGAAAAATTGAGTAATAATTTATATATATTGCAAAATCTACCTGATAAAAGATTCTTGAAAACTTTTGCTTCTTCATTTTTTTATACTAATAGAGAAGAAACTTTATTAAATGAAAAAGTCTTGCTTAAAGAAATTTTGGATTATAGGAAAGATAATCAATTAAAAAAATATCAAAAGTATAAAAGTATAATAAATATGCTTAATTATAAACGATACTAAAAAAATCCCCTCTTTGTGAGGGGCGTTTTTTTATAATTGTTCCTTTATCTGTCTTGCAAGAAGTTCGGGTGTGAAGCCGAATTTTTCCATTAAGTCCTTTGCAGGGGCGGAGGCACCGAACCTGTCTAAGCCTATATTTATATCGGCATATTTTGACCAGCCGAAGGTGGAACCTGCCTCAATTGAAACGGTGATAGTTTCGCTTGGGATTACAGATTCCTTATAATCTTCACTTTGGGATTCAAACAAGTTCATTGATGGCATAGAAACTACGCTTGTGTTTATGCCGTCCTTTTTAAGGAGTAGTTCTTGTGTTTGTATGGCGAGGGCAACCTCTGTGCCAGTTGCAATTATGGTTAAAAGTTGAGGTTGGTCCTTTTTCGCCTCGCTTATCACATACGCACCGAGGGCGGTTTTATTTTCCTTTGTATCCTTTCGAAGTAGTGGTGTGCTTTGGCGGGAAAATAAAATTGCGGTTGGCATGTTGTTTGTTTGAAGTGCGATTTCCCATGCCTCGGTTGCTTCTATGGCATCGGCTGGGCGAATTAAGTTTAGGTTTGGTTGGGCGCGAAGCATTGCCAAATGTTCAATGGGTTGGTGGGTTGGACCATCTTCGCCAAGCATAAAGCTATCGTGAGTTAGAACATAAATTGCCCCTTGTTTCATAATTGATGAAAGGCGGAGGGCTGGTTTTAAATAATCAACGAATGTAAAGAATGTTGAGCCGTAAGGTTTAAAACCAGAAAGTGAAAGTCCGTTTAAGATTGCACCCATTGCGTGTTCTCTTATTCCATATTCAATAAAGTTTCCATTGAAATCCTTTGAGGTGATTGTCTTACTGTGTTCGTTTTTAGTGCAAGTTGGACCGCTTAAATCCGCAGTTCCACCGATTAAATTTTCAATATGTGGTGTGATTGTCTTTATAATTTCGCCATTGGCATTTCGGGTTGCCTTTGCAAAATTATCTTTGATAAAGTTTTCTTTAAGTGTTGCGAAGGTGTCCTTTAAATCTGGCTCTTTTTTTGTTTCAATAAGATTTAAGAAATTTTGTTTTTCATGTGGTAGGTTTTTTACTTTATCGTTCCAGTTTTGAACTTCATCATCATAATGTTTTCCAACAGCATTCCAAAGGGATAAAATATTTTCTGGGATTTCAAAGGGTGGATAGTCCCAGCCGATAAGGTTTGCCATAGTTGCCCTTTGTTCCTCTGATAATGGAGAACCGTGAACTTTGCATGTATTTTCAAGTTCAGGAAGTCCCTTTCCTATGGTAGTTTTAACGGCTATGAAAGCTGGCTTATCAGATTTTTTTGCAAGGGTTAGGATTTCATCAATTTCTGTGAAATTATATCCGTCCTTTATTTCAAAGGTGTTCCAGTTGTTGGCCTTAAACCTTTCAATCATATTGACTTTGTTTGCAATATCTGCGGTGCCGTCAATGGTTGTGTTGTTATTATCCCAGATTACAATCATATTATCCAAATTAAGGGTGCCAGCAAGGGAAATTGCTTCCTCTGATATACCTTCCATAAGACAACCGTCGCCAACGAGAACATATACTTTATTATTTATAATATCGTTTCCGAGTTTGGCTTGTTTGATTTTTTCGGCGATTGCTATACCTGTTGCGGTGGCGATACCTTGACCAAGAGGACCTGTTGTTGTTTCTATACCATTTAAATATCCGTATTCTGGGTGGCCTGCGGTTGGAGAACCAAGTTGTCTGAAATTTTTTACATCATTTAAGGATATATCTTTATATCCAGTTAGGTATAAAAGGCTGTAAAGTAGGGCGGAGCCGTGTCCTGCGGATAAAATAAATTTATCCCTGTTTTCCCATTTTGGGTTATTTGCTGAAAATCTTAGATGTTTAGCAAAAAGTGTTGTTGCAAGTTCTGATAGTCCCATAGGAAGACCTGGATGACCTGATTTTGCCTTTGTTATCATATCTACGGATAAAAAGCGAACGGCGTTTGACATAAGGGTTAAATTTTCAATTTCTTTTTGTTGCATTTTGCTCTCCTTTATTTATAATATTTACAATATAACATTAAAAAGAATGGAAAATCAAGAAATGAGTGATAAAGTTATAATTTATACTGATGGTGCGTGTAGTGGAAATCCTGGTAATGGTGGTTGGGGAGCTTTGCTTATAAGTGGTGAAAAGCGTCGTGAAATTTATGGTGGTGAAAAGGATACTACTAATAATCAAATGGAATTGACTGCGGTTATTGAGGCGTTGAAACTTTTGAAATACAAATGTGATGTTGATGTTTGGACCGACAGTCAGTATGTTAAAAATGGTATTTCCGATTGGATTATTGGTTGGAAAAAAAATGGGTGGAAAAATTCCCAAAAAAAGCCTGTGAAAAATAAGGATTTATGGGTGAAGCTTGATGAACTTTCATCATTTCACAATGTTTCTTGGCATTGGGTAAAGGGACATAATGGACATATTGAAAATGAACGAGTTGATGAGCTTGCAAGGCAGGGTATAAAAGAATTAAAATGAAGCCGTTTGAGTATTCTTTTGTTATAAAAAAAGATGGTGGAATTGTGCAAGTAATTCCAGTGGAATTTATTAAATCACTTTCTTCTCAATCAATAAAAATAACACCTAATCTTGCAAAGCAGGTTGTGAAGGTTAGTTATCCATTTTTTGTAAGCAGGAGTAAGGCGGTTGATTTTTTGGAGGCAAAGAAAGATTGGGTTATAAAACAGCTTCAAAAGGTGCCTGATAAGGTTGTGATTTGTGATGGTGCGACGATTACTTTATTGGGAAAAAAGTATAAAATCTCGCATATTCCGAATGCAAGGCGTGGTGTTTGGATAGAGGGTGATTATATTTTTGTGTCTGGGGATAAAGAGTTTTTAGGTAGACGTGTAAAGGATTTTGCAAAATTGGAAATCAAAAAATATTTTTGCAAACGGGTTAGGTATTATGCTGATATTTTAAAAGTTGATTTTGGAAAAATTGCGGTAAAGGATACTACTTCCAGATGGGGAAGTTGTGCAAGTAATGGTAATTTGTCGTTTTCTTGGCGACTTGCTTTTGCTCCGCTTTTTGTGATTGATTATATTGCTGCACATGAGGTTTCTCATCTGGCGGAACTTAACCATTCATACAGATTTTGGCGAATTGTAAAGCAAATTTACGAGGGGGATGTGGATAAGGCTCAAAAGTGGCTTTCACGGAATGGATTATCTTTGTATGCAATTGAATAATTTTTATCTTGTAAAAGGAAAATTTTGATACTAAAATAAGTTTGTTTTTTTAATTTAAAGGTTAGAGGGTCAAGTGGAAGTTATAAATAATATTGAAAAAGTTGAGGAAAACAAAGTTTTGCCTCCTAAGAAAAAAAAGAGAAGTAAATTAGAACTTTTTTTTATGTCATTGTTCTTTTTTTCATTGATGTGTTTGTTCCTTTTTATTTTTGTATTTATGAAGTTTGGAGTTAATCTTCCTGATTATAATCAATTGGCGGAGTATAAACCTCCTGTGACAAGTAGGTTTTATGCTGGTGATGGAACTTTGCTTACTGAATATGCAACAGAGCAAAGAATTTATGTTCCTCTTAAAGATGTGCCACCTAATCTTATGAACGCATTTATTGCGGCGGAGGATAAAAATTTCTGGAATCATAGCGGAATTGATATTGTTGGTATTATAAGGGCTTTCTTTACAAATATAAAAAGTAAGTTGCTTGGAAGAGGTCGTATGGTTGGTGCGTCAACTATTACTCAGCAAGTTGCGAAAAACTTTTTCCTTTCATCAGAACAATCTATGACACGAAAGATAAAGGAAATAATTTTGGCTCTTAAAATGGAGCGTGCTTTTTCAAAGCGTCATATTTTAACACTTTATTTTAATCAGATATTTTTAGGATTCCGTTCGTATGGTGTTGCGGCGGCTGCGCTTAATTATTTCAATAAATCATTGGATGAACTTACACTTGCAGAGTGTGCATTTTTGGCTGGACTTCCAAAGGCTCCAAGTACCTATAATCCTATTACAAATAAGGATAGGGCTATTATTAGGCGTAATTATGTTTTGGATAGAATGAGTGAAGATGGTTATATTACAAAAGAAGAGGCGGAGGCTGCAAAGCTTGAAGATATAGTTGTTAATGAAAACTTTATTTCAAAGCAACAAAGGTATTCCCTTTACTTTTCAGAAGAAGTTAGAAAGTTGCTTTCTGGTATTTATGGGGAAGAACAACTTTACAGTGGTGGTCTTGCTGTAAGGACTACTATTAATCCTAAGTATCAAGAAGTTGCGACAAGAGTTTTGCGAAAAGCTTTGATTGATTTTGATAGAAAACATGGCTGGCGTGGTGCGGAAAAGAATATTGACTTTAATGATGAAGAATTGCTTTCTAATCCTGCGATAGTAAGTCAAGTTGAAAAGAATAATAAGGAAATTTGGCAAGTGCTTCTTTCTCGTGAAGCTATGGTTTCGGGAATGGAAGATGATGGTTGGAAAAAGGCGATTGTAATATCTGTGAAAGATGATAGGGCGGATATTGGTTTTGTAAATGGAAGTAGGGGGATTGTGCCACTTTCTGATTTAGTATGGGCAAGAAGAGTTGTTAATGATAAACGTTCAGATGTCGCTGTAAGCTCGGTTAAGCAAGTTTTAAATGTTGGTGATATTATTTTTGTAAAACTTAAAAATGCGAATGATGGAACATACTCTCTTCAACAAGTGCCAGAACTTAATGGCTCTATGATTGTGCTTGATCCACATACGGGACGTGTGTTTGCTATGGTTGGTGGTTTTTCGTATACAAGAAGTAAATTTAATCGTGCGACACAAGCTTATCGTCAACCTGGTTCTACTATTAAGCCTTTTGTGTATTTGACTGCACTTGAAACTGGAAAGTATACACCTTCAAGTATTATTCTTGATGCTCCTGTAGTATTGGAAAAAAGTGATGGTGAATTATGGCGTCCAGAAAATTATGATAATGCCTTTGCTGGTGAAATTACTTTTAGGCGTGCATTGGAAAAATCAAAAAATAATCCAACAATTAGAATTGCAAAAGATGTTGGGGTTAGAAACTTTATTAAAACTGCATTAAATTTTGGTGTGTATAAAAAGGTTAATGATCCAAATCTTTCTATGGCTCTTGGAAGTGGTGATACTACACTTATTGATTTAACTTCTGCATTTGCTCAACTTATAAATGGTGGAAGAAAGTTAGATACTATTATAGTTGATAGAGTTCAAGATAGAAATGGTTTGACTGTTTATAAATCAGATAAACATACTTGTGAAAATTGTTCTATGATTGAATGGTCGCCTGATTTATTACCACCAGAAATTCCAGATACTCGTGAACAATTGGCAGATCCTGTTTCTATATATCAAATTGTTAATATATTACAGGGTGTTGTTGAACGTGGAAGTGGTTGGAAAGCAAGAATTGATGGAAAAACTATTGGTGGAAAAACTGGAACTTCAAATGATCAAAAGGATGTTTGGTTTGTTGGGGGAACTCCTGACTTAGTTGCTGGTGTATTTCTTGGGTATGATCAACCAAAAAGTTTGGGAAATTATGCGGCTGGTGGTTCGCTTGCTGCACCTATATTTAAAGATTTTATGCAAGAGGTTTTGAAATCCAAAAAGGATGTTGCTTTCCGTGTGCCAGAGGGGGTAAGTTTTGTTCGTGTGAACAGAGAAACTGGAAAGCCTGCTACTATTATGGATAACAATTTTAATGTTATTATGGAAGCTTTCCGTGAAGGAACAGAAAGTTCTATCTTGGATAAAGGTAATAATTCTTCCTTTAATAATTCTTCTAGTGAATCTAATTTAAATGATGGTCAAACTAATTTTGATGGTATTTATTAATTAAGGAGTTTTTTATGGATTATTTTAAAATAAAGGGTGGTAAATCACTTAATGGTAGTGTAAATATTCGTGGTGCAAAAAATTCTGTGTTGGAGTTGATGCCTGCTACTCTTTTGACAGCTGAACCTGTGATACTTCACAATGTGCCTAATTTATCAGATATACAAACGTTGATTGATTTGCTTTCCAATTTTGGAACAATTGTTGATTGGGATAAGGAAAATCATACAATGAAGCTTCATACACCTGTTGTTAAAAGTGTGAAAGCACCGTATGAAATTGTGAAAAAGATGCGTGCTTCTATTTATGTATTGGGTGCGTTGATGGGACGATGTGGTGAGGCGAAGGTTAGCTCGCCTGGTGGTTGTGTGATAGGTCAACGTCCAGTTAATATTCATTTGCTTGCTATGGAAGCATTAGGGGCAAAGATTGAAATACATCATGGTTATATTGTGGGTGAGGCTCCTTTTATGAATGGGGTAAAGCGACTTCAAGGTGGTATTATAAGTGGGCTTGTGCGTCATCAAAATGGGGTTGCAATTACTACACATGGTGGAAGTGTTAATGCAATAGAGGCGGCAGTTTTGGCGGAAGGTGAAACTGTTATTGAATATGCTTCAATAGAGCCAGAAGTTGATGATCTTATTTTTATGCTTAATAAAATGGGGGCAAAAATTTCAAGGGAAGTTAAGGACGGAGTTAATCTTATAAGGATTCAAGGTGTTCGTGAGCTTCACGGTTGTGAGTATTCTGTTATGCCTGATAGATTGGAGGCAGGAACTTATGCTGTGGCGGCGGCTATGACTTCGGGTTGTATTGAAATTTGTAATGCCGATGTTTCAAAAATGGAAAATTTCCTTGATAAGTTAAAAGATGCTGGTGTTAAAATTACAAATACTGATAATGGTTTTGTTGTTGATGCAAGGGGTGTAAAGATTAAATCTGTTAATGTGGAAGTTTCTCAGTATCCAGGATTTCCAACCGATATGCAATCGCAATTTATGACTTTGATGACTGTTGCTGATGGTGTTTCTGTATTAAAAGAAACTTTGTTTGAAAACAGATTGATGTATGTGCCAGAGCTTATTCGTATGGGTGCTGATATTCGTATTTTGGGCAATAATACCGCTCAATTTACAGGAGTTAAACAGCTTTATGGTGCTGATGTGATGGCGTCTGATTTAAGGAGTGGTGCATCTCTTACAATTGCGGGATTAGTTGCGGAAGGCGAAACTATATTACACAGGGTTTATCATATTTACAGAGGTTATGAAAACTTTGTAGAGAATTTGCGTTCGTTAGGTGCGGAAATTGAAGTTTTAGAGGAGACTATTGGATAGGAGGAAATTATGCGTTGTCCGTTTTGTGCGTCTGTTGATACTCAGGTAAAAGATTCTCGTGTTGCAGAAGATGGCTCTTATATAAAGCGTCGTAGATTTTGCACTGAATGTGGTTCTAGGTTTACGACTTTTGAACGTGTGCAATTAAAGGAAGTTATGGTTAAAAAATCAAATGGAATTGTGGTTCCGTTTGAACGTGAAAAGCTTTTAAAATCAATAAAGGTTGCTTGTAAAAAGCGTCCTATTACTGATGATAGGATTGAAAAGATTGTGAATTCTATTCAACGACAATTAGAAGCAAGTGGTGAGGTTGAAATATCGTCAAGGGAGATTGGTGTCCTTGTTATGGATATACTTTCCAATCTTGATATTGTTGCGTATATACGTTTTGCCTCTGTTTATTATAATTTTGAGAAAAAAGATGACTTTTTAAAATTTATTGATACAATTAAAAAAGAAATTTCTGCTTTGGATGAAAATGGTGATTCTGAAATCACAGGAAAAACATATAATCAATGTTCTATTATTCCTGATTTTCCTGTTAATTTAAAGAGAGATGAAGATTTATTTAATAATGAAAAATAAAGAGGTTTGTTATGGTTGAAGATAAGTATTTATTTTCTTATGTTGTTACTAATACTTTGTTGGTGGCAGATTCGCTTGTCGGTATGGTACTTGAAGATATAAGACCTGATATCGCAAAAAAGTTAGTTTTTGCAGGTGTTATTTTGGCGATTGGTTCAGTTTTATCTGTTGTAAAGTATTTTAGGACTTGGAATAATGATATTAAAAGTTCCAAAAATGTTAAACAGAAAAGTAATGATAATTTAAAAATTTCAAAAGAGTTAAATAAATTACTTGATGGAATTGTAAGGACTAGTGCATACGAATAATGAAAAATAATATAATGATGTTTTTTAAAAAAAATATTGATGAAAAATCAAATAAAAATTTGGATAAAGTTGATAATGTTTTTGACCTTGAAAAGGCGAAAATTCAACATTACAACAAACAACTTGTGACTGGAAAAATCCTTTCTTTTTTAATTAGTGTTGATATGTTTGCTATTATGTTATTTAAGGGAAGAAATCAAGCCATTACTGATAAATTGGTGTTTGCTGGGACAGTTTTGTCATTTGCAAATATTGTGATGTTGGGTTCTTATAAAAAAACTCTTGGTGATGAAAAAATGAAACTGCCTAAAAAGAAAGGTATTGATTTGGAAATTGATAATATTGTAAAGAAGAGTAGTGAAGGGCATAAAAAATTCCAAAAATTGCTTAGTGAAATGCATTTAATTAAAAATAAATAGGAGCATAATAATATTTAAAAGAGGCTTCCTTGTGAAGAATCGGTTTTATTAGTTTTTAAATTGGAGGTAGGTTTTGGGCTTGCCTCCTTTTCTTTTTTTGCTGATGTGAATACATCAACTTTGCCGTTTGTAAATTCAATTTGTGCGGTGGAAAGTTTTTGTAAATCATCTTTACTGCTTATGATTTCATCATTGTTCCAAACAATTGCATAACCGCGTTTAAGGACGTTTTTGAATGAGTAGCTTTCAAGCATAGTGTTTGCGAAATTCATTTTGTCGTTAAGGGAGCTTAGTTTGTTTCTCATTATCAAGTCAAGTTTTGTTGCCTTGTCATCAAGTCGTTGGATAGAATCCTCTATAAACTGTGTCGGATTTTTTATTCGGTTTGAAAAGTTTGAAATTTTAAGGTTAAAGTTTTCAAACAGTCTTACTATGGTTGATAAGAACCTTGATGAGTATTCGGAAATGTTTAGCATTATTTCTTGGCGGACTGGGACAGCCTTTTCCGCAGCACCAGTTGGGGTAGGAGCACGTAAATCTGATGCATAGTCAATAAGTGTTGTATCAGTTTCGTGTCCCACGGCGGAAATTATTGGTATTTTGGAATTGTATGTTGCGCGGACGACGTTTTCCTCATTAAACGGCATAAGGTCTTGCATACTTCCACCACCACGAGCAACGATTAAAACATCTGGTTTATCGTGGGTTAGTCTGTTGAAGTTGTTTATGGCTTCGGTTATTTCCTTGTCTGCACCTTCACCTTGAACTGCGACAGGATAAACAATAATCCTTGTTGGGAATCGGTCGGTTATTCGGTGGATAATATCCCTTATTACTGCGCCAGTAGGGGAAGTTATAACACCAATTATTTTTGGAAATTTTGGTATTGGTTTTTTGTGGGATAGGTCAAATAATCCCTCGGCGGCGAGTTTTTGTTTTCGTTCTTCTATTATTTTAAGTAGGGCGCCTATGCCTGCGACTTCTACATCTTCCACAGTTATTTGATAGGAGGAGCGTCCAGTGTAGGCGGTGATTTTTCCCGTGATTATTACTTCTAAGCCGTCCTCTATTTTTGTATTTATTCTTGTCCATTTCCAAAGGACGCAATTTAGAATATAATCCTTGCCCGCAAAATTTTCCTTTAAATCAAAATAGTAGGTGCCAGAGGAATGTTTTTTAAGTCCGATGATTTCACCCTTTATTTTTATTCGTTTGAAAGTTTGCTCCAAAGTTCCCTTTAAAATGTTGGAAAATTCGGCAACGGTGAAAATTATTTCTTCCTGTTTTGGAAGTTCTTCTTTTTCATTGGAAGATTGAGGTTCTGTTAGCTCTTCAAAAAGTTCATCAAAATTGCTCATTATAAATCCTCCAAATTCCAACGTGGGTGTGGGGTGGTTGAAAGTGATGAAGTTTTGCCTGCCTTGTAATTTAAGATACCAGCGTAGGCAATCATTACTCCGTTATCGGTGCAATATTTTGGTGGGGCAAATGATACAACTATGTTATTATCAGAGCCGATTTTTTCAAGAGTTTCTCTTATTTTAGAATTGCTTGAAACACCGCCACCAGCGACAAGATGTTTTATATTTTTATTTTGGGTTACCGCGGAGGTTAGTTTTTTATCAAGGATTTCAACTATTGCGGATTGGAAACTTGCGCATATATCAGATTTTGTTTTTTCATCAATGTTTCCAAGTTTTTCAATTTGTGTCCTGAGGGCGGTTTTAAGTCCAGAGAATGAAAAATTTAAATCGTGGGAGTGGAGCATAGGGCGTGGAAAATCAAATGCCTTTGCATTTCCATTTATGGCGGATTTTTCAATTTCCTTTCCACCCATATAGTCCCAACCGAGCATTTTTGCGACCTTGTCAAAACATTCACCGCAGGCGTCGTCAATGGTAGTGCCTAGCATTTTATATTTGCCAACACCTTCCACAATTAAAATTTGTGTATGACCGCCAGAAACGAGTAATAGCATATAAGGGAAATTTAAATCTTTGTTAAACATCATTGGCATAAGGGCGTGTGCTTCCAAATGATTAACAGCAATAAATGGTTTTTCAGTTGCAAATGCCAAAGATTTTGCCATATTTACGCCAACAATGACTCCGCCAATTAAACCTGGACCATTACCAGCGGAGAAAATATCAATGTCGTTTATGGAAAGATTTGCCTCTGATAAAGACTTGTTTATCAATTTATCAATATAGTTTAGGTGGCTTCGTGAGGCGATTTCAGGGACTACTCCACCATAGGGGGAATGCTCCTCAAACTGAGTGATTAATTGGTGTGCGAGGATTTCGCCTTTGTCATTTATTATGGCAACGGCGGTTTCATCACAACTACTTTCTATACCTAAACATATCATTTTTATTGCTTTTTTTTAAAATTTGTTATATTGCTTTATTATAGAGAGTTTTTTATTATTTGGAAAGAGGAATTTTAAATTGTTAAAAAAAATATTTTTAGTTTCGGTTTTTGGGCTATGTGTTGCTTGTGCATCTACATCAGATGAGGTAAGAAATTCAACAGCATCGTTTGGGGCGTTGACTGGAAAAAGTAAGATTGTGCAAAAGCCAACTCTTATAAAGCTTGGGGTGGAACCTTTGAAAATAAATGATGCAAGGGCGTATATGAATAAATTATTTAATGCCTTAGTCCCTGATTTGGAAAAGACAAATATTACCTATCAAATGGCGGGAACTGATATTATTCTGACTATACAATCTCATATTATTTTGGATGACAGGTTGAATGTTATTTCTTCAATAAAGCCTCAGCTTGATAATATGCTTTTGACTTTGGCACAATATGATAAGAATTTTATTGAAATTACGGGGCATACTTCCAGTGTTGGAAAGAAGAATGATAATCTTCGTAAGTCGGTTAATGAAGCACAAAGTGTAGCAGATTACTTTATGGGATTTAGGAATAAAAAGCTTCGTATTATACCAGAGCGAATCTTTATAAATGGTATGGGTGAAAGTATGTGGATTGTCGATAATGCCACAAGGGAAGGGCAACTTCTTAATCACAGGATTGAAATAAGGATTTCACCACTTATTTAATTTTTAAGTTGGTTATGAATTATTGCGGTAATTCCTGTCGCTTTATAACTTTCATATGATTTATGGTCTTTTGTTTCTATTGTTGTTTTTTTCTCATATACAACGTTTGAGTTTATATTTCTTATTAATAAACTTATGATAAATAATTGAATCAAAAGGAAGATTGTTCCGAATACAAATTCTTCGTCAGTGTTTTTCTTGTTCAATATCATTTTTACTAAGGTTAATAATTGCCAAATTGCGGAAAAAACTATGCCAACGACTGTTAAATCAAGGAGTATGTAGATAGCACCCTTTAAGTAATGTTTTTGATAGAATTCGTGAATGCCAAAGATTCCGAATAATCCACAAAGTAGCATTGTTCTTGATTTTTCTGTATTGATTTTAGTTTTCATTTTTGTTCCTTTATACTATTACGGCGAGGTTTTCGGGAGTTCCCTTTGATGCCTTTATGTTTACAGTTATAATTACCAATAAGTCATAGTCCTTATTTGGACTTGGATTTTGTTCCTTGTATAATAAATGGCTGGTGTTAATAGTCATTTTTGTGACAAGATGGTCATCATCAAGGAGTGTGTATATAACATCGTGCTTGTCTGTATTTTCAGCGATTTCGTGTGCATTTTGTGGGCGTTTTAGTGCATCAAGCAAGGTTTTCATACGATTATCAATGTCGGCACGTGGTGTTTCAAGAAGTTCTGGGTGTAAAATTTGTATATCAAGTTCAGCGAGAAGGTTTAGCTCTGGCCTTATTATTGGAAAGAATTTTACGCCATTGATTTCCTTTATCCCCTTTGTCTTTGTTTTCTCCATTCTGTGTTTTATTGTATTATATGGGGAAATTTCCGATAATCTTTCAAGTTGTGGAGATAGTGTCATCCTTATATCATGCAAATGTTGGCTTCTTTTTTTGGGATTAATTTTGATTTCGCCGTTGTATACAAGTTTAAATTTCATAACAATTCTCCTTATATTCTTAAAAGAATTATATCATATTTTTTTGAACTATTCTACTATAAAATTATTTTTGAAGGGTGTAATTTATTATAATTTTTTCAAGTCGTTTATATAATTTCTTTTCTTCCTTATCCAAATCAAAATATATAGTATCCAGATTAGTCAGAATTTTTTCTGCTTCGTCATATATATTTTTATCAATTTCAGAAGATTTTTCCAAATTTTGAATTGGGTAATAAAAAAGCTCTTTATTTGTTTGATTATAAAGAGCTTTGTTTGATGTATTAAAAATTATTTTATTAAATCTTTTTTTTGGATTTTCCCTTTGTAGTATTTGTTGCATATTTTCCTCCCCTTGAACTTTCCTTTTTTATTGTAGTATTTTTAGTTTATAAAAGTCAATAGAAAATAATTTTATAAAAAAAACTCCCGTTTTTGGCGGGAGCTTTTTGTTCTTATTATTTCATCAATGGTGGAATCGCAGGAAGGGTTTTACCTTCTAACCATTCCAAGAATGCACCGCCAGCGGTTGAAATGTAGGTAAAGTCCTTTGCTACACCTGCATTATTAAGGGCAGATACAGTATCACCACCACCAGCAACGGAAATGATTTTTCCGCTACGTGTTAGCTCTGCTACTGTTTTAGCAAGTTCGTTTGTGCCTCTGTCAAATGGAACTAATTCAAATACGCCAAGAGGTCCATTCCAAAGAACAGTTTTTGCTTCGGCGAATTTTTTATCAAGGATTTTGGAACTTTCTGGTCCAATATCAAAGATTTTCCAATCGCCATCTACATCATCAATGCCAACGAATTTGTTTTCTGCATTTGCCTTAAATTCCTTTGCAACGCAAACATCAATAGGGAGTATGATTTCGCAACCGTTTTTCTTTGCTTCTTCTATGATTTTAAGGGCTGTGTCTTTCATATCTTCTTCTGCCATAGAAGCACCGATGTTATATCCTTGGGCAAGGAGGAATGTGTTTGCCATTGCACCACCGATGACTATTGCATCAACTTTTTTTGTTATGTTTTCAAGGACAGCAAGTTTTGTTGAAACTTTTGAACCTCCGACAATTGCAATTGCAGGATGTTTTGGATCTTCAAGTGCAGAGGTTAGGGCATTTACTTCCTCTTCCATAAGAAGACCTGCATAGGATGGAAGGTATTTTGTGATACCTTCGGTTGATGCGTGTGCGCGGTGTGAAGTTGAGAAAGCATCGTTTACATAAACTTCGCCAAGGGATGCGAGCTTCTTTGAAAATTCAGCATCGTTTGCTTCCTCTTCCTTATAAAATCTTACATTTTCAAGGAGGATTATGTCGCCGTCTTTCATTTCATTTATTTTTGTATTTACAATATCTCCTATTGTATCATCAACAAATTCAACAGGTTTTCCAATAGCGGTTGATAGATTATCAACAAGGATTTTTGTTGAAAACTCTGGTGATTTTTGACCCTTTGGACGACCAAAGTGTGTGATGATGATTACCTTTGCACCATTATCTGATAATAATTTTGCAGTAGGGGCGAATCTTTCAATACGGCTGTTGTCAGTGATTTTTGTTCCTTCGGTTGGAACGTTAAGGTCAGCACGAACAACAACTTTTTTGCCTTTTAAATCTTGAATATCATTTATAGTCTTTAAATTTGACATTTTATTTCCTTTCCGTTTGTTAAAAAGTAAATTTATTTTATTATAAAAGTTTAATTATTACAAGAGTATTTTGTAAGATTATTTTATTACTACGCGACGATTTTCTGCTTTTTTTACACCGTTTGCGGTTGGAACCTTTAATTCGGTTGAACCCATTGCTTGGATTGTGATTTTTTCAGCAGGAATTCCGTGAGATTCAATTATTTTTCCAACGGCTTTTGCGCGTCTGTTTGATAATTTTTGGTTATATTCAGGTGTGCCAGATGTATCGGTGTGCCCTTGGATTATAATAGTTTCCTTTGATGATAGGGCCTTTTCAGAAATATCTTTTAATTGAGGGAGGAATTTATAGTCAACATCATCTTTGTTCCAATCAAAGAATATTTCAAATGGAAGATAATTTGAAGGTTTATCAAAGATTTCTTCTTCTATATAATCATCTTCGTTAATTACATCATAAGGAAGTTCGTCATCATCTTCTTCACAATTATTGTTGCAACAATCAGGTATTTCAATATTATCAATTTGTTCAGATAGTTCGGCAAGTCTGTCTTCTAAAATTGCAAAGTTTTCATTATTATTTTTTGATTTAAGTTCGTTTATTTGTCGTTGTAGATTTTCAAGATATTTTTTAAGCTCTGCTATATCAGATTTTGTAGCATTATTTGGATTGTCTACTACGATAGTTTGTTTACCATTATTTCCACGAACTATTTTAGTTGTGCTTTGGTTTGCCTTTAAATATTCAAGTGTGGATTCTATACCTTTTATATAATCAGTGATGGATTTTAAATCTCTGCTTATATCATTTTGTGCGATAATCACAGGTTGTGGTGGATTATTTTTTATAAGTGGCATATTTGGCCATTTTGGAATGGAAATATGTTTGCCATCAAATTGTGTTAATGTTTCAATTTTTGTTATTGTTGTTTCGGTTTTTTTATTTTTACATTTGAAACAATCGGTATCCATTATAGTAAGGAGTTTATTTTTTGCCTTTGTAAATCTTTGTTTACAATTTAAGGCTTGTTTTTGTAAGCCATCTTCTAAACTTTCAATCCAACAATCAAATTTTACTTGGGCTTCTGCTACAAGTTGAGGATAAGTATTTTGAATTTCAGAGGATAATATTTTTTGTAAATCGTCATAATTATTGCTTATTTCAACAATATTTTTCATAGGTAAGCTTCGTTTATAAATATTATCGGGTTTTACACGTTCCCCATGATATGCAGTTAGTGCCTTTAATGCAAAATAGTTTGCATCATTTAAATCATTGGCATATTGAAATTTATAAAGAGAAAGTGATTTGTATTCATTAGCAAGTGCATTGGAAAAGCGATCCTTTGATATATTTGAATAAAAATCATTATTTCTTACTATTGAAATGTAATCTGTATTATTATTAGCATTTTTTATTTCAGAAAGTGCAGGGTGAGAAGTATAAAAAAGTATAGCAAAAATAATTACAATTTTTGTTTTAAGTTGATTGCTATTTAATAAATACTTTAAAATATTCTCTCTCCTTCCTTTTTATTATATAAATCAATATTTGTTTTAGCAAGTTTTTTTTAAGAATTTGGTTCAATGTTATCAAATATCACAGGGATTTTTGATTGAAACTCTTTTAATAAAGGAATCATAAGTTCACGCATACTTGGGTGTGCGGCCTTTGATGTCCTTAATTCAAAGATATGTTTCCATTCGCGAATGTTTGTTGTGATTACAATTTCTGTTTTAATATCTATTGGTAAAACACCTCTTGCATTTTCAGGCTTAGAGCTGTTTTCCATCATAGCCATATAGGATTTTTCAGCGTTTTCCATTGCGGATTTCCAAAGCTCAAATTCCTTTGTCCCTTCTTCTATCTCAAAAGGTTTTATTACGGTTATTTCAGAGCCGAATTTGTCCTTTGTGTAATTGCAATATCTTGTTGATTCTTGGGAATATGCGGCGAGTCGGTGTCTGACAAGTTCGTGAGTGAAGCCTCTATTGCATATAAAACGGACAGTTATGTTATAATGTTCTATAACAGATTCGTGTCCTCTTTTTGCAATTCTTTCAACGAATCCCTTTGCCGAATCAGGTGTGATTAAGTCGTTTGATTTGTAGCAAGTTCTTCCTGCGAGTTCAATTAGTTTTAAGATTTCATCACCATTTATTGGAGTTAAGATTTCATATTTTGGTTTTACTATGTTTACCATTTTTTCTCCTTTCTTTTAAAGATGTGGCTCGTTTATTTTTTGTGGTTGATTATTTGTTTTTTTCTTGCCTACTTTTAGATTTTTTATAGATTTTACTACTGATAATTTTATCATTTTTAAAATCCATAGTATCGCAAAGATAAAGATGATAATTATTACAAAAGGTAAATAATCGCTTGCAAAATAAATTATGTTTTGAGTTTTTGTTTTTACTTTATTGCTTGTTGAATTGTATTCTTTTTGAATAGTGATATTTATTAATTTTTTATTAAGTGTATCGGTTAGATAGTTTATATCACTTTTTATATATAGGATTTTATTATTTATCTTTTCAGTGCTTTTTATAAGTTTTTTAATTTCATCAGCATTAAAAACTTCTTTTTTAGATATAGTATTTTCTAATTCTGTTTTTGCAAGATTAAGTGCATTTAGTTCATTATTATAATATTCTAAATCCTTTTCTATATAAGTATCGTCAATCCATTCATTAGTTGTTATTTTGCCATATTTGGAAATAGCGTCCTGAAATTGTTGGGAAAGTTGTATAGGAATTTCTATTTCAAAATAAGCTGTGGTATTTTCTGGGAAGATAGTATTTCTTTGAAGTTTGCTTGTCTTTATATTACAAGATAGTTGTTCGCATTCCTTTATTATTCCATTATAGGCGTATAGCTGACCGTCTCTGTTTGTGCTTATCGTAAAATATTGGGTTTCTGGGTATCTGTTCCTTTTTGATGTTATATAAGCATTTTTTAATGAATGGAAAAATTCTGTGTAGTTATAGTTTATTATTTCTTCTATCATAAGGGAGGTAGAAGTTTTTACATTATTTATAAAATTTGTTGTTGAATCGGGCTTACAACCTTGCAATATAAAGAAGGCAAGGAGGCATAAACAGTATTTTTTTATTTTTGAATTCCTTCTCATATTTTTATTATTATCACATAGTTTTTTAAAATAAAAGATAAATTTACAAAAAATAGTTGACAAATGAATTTTTTTTATTTATTATCCTTAATAAAATTATTGTGAATTGTTAAAATATACTTTACAAGGTTGTTTTTTTATGGTATATTTTAAGAAAAACAAATGAAGAGGTTTGTTATGGTAGAAGAAAAAAATAAAAATAATATGTTTGCTACTGGTATAGTAGACTTGAAATTCTTACAAGAAGAAGGGGAAGAAGCTGAAAAAAGAGCTGTGGAAACGGCTGCAAAGATTGATAAAACTATGCAGGCGCAGAAATCTTCTGAAAAATAATTAAAATATTCAAAGAAAACTCCTTTAATGGAGTTTTTTTATTCTTGATTATATTTTTTTATGGTTTATATTTATATCATATATTTAATTTAATAAAAAAAGGAAATGTAAAATGATAAATGTTCTTCTTGTCCTTAACATTATAGTTGTTATCTTGTTAATTGGTATAATTTTGCTTCAAAAATCAGAAGGTGGCGTTCTTGGTATGGGTGGAAGTGGTTCTAAAAATGGGATTTTTACCGCTCAATCTGCGGGAAATTTGATTACAAAGATTACTTATTTCTTGGGTGCTATGTTCTTTATTATTTGTATTGCACTTGCCTTTTTGGTTGCAAGACAGAATAATGCTTCTAAATCCTTTATTAAAACTATGATGGAAAAGGAAAATGTTAAGGAAGTAAAGACTACTGATGTAAAGGTTATTCCAGAAGATTCTGTTAAAAGTGAAATGGCAAAAGAATCGGTAAAGGAAGAGGTTAATTCAAAGAAAAAACCTGTTGTTCCTGTTTCAAGATAGGAATGATGAAGCCTTATTTTTATACATTTATAGGAATCAGTATAGGAGTAAACGTTTTAGCTTTACTCCTTTGTTTATATATACTTATAAAGTTTTTAAGGATTTGTAAAATCAAAGATTATCCATTTTCTTTACCTGTATTAGAATATTATTATTATCGTAAAAGCAATAATAATTTTTATGATAATTTAAGTAATAAGAATAAACTTTTGGTAATAATTTTGGCTTATGTGTGCGTCTTTACTTTTGTTCGTTTATCATATAAATATCAATCCTTGCTTATTATTCCATCTATTATTTTTTATATAGCTTTAATGACTTGTTTTTATTGTTTTATTTCTGACTTTTTTATTTTTATAATAAAATTTGGGCGATTTATTAGGGATTTTTATAATTATTTGAAAACAGGAAATGTAGGTGGCAGATATTATTATATACGTAATAAAGACTATAAATGGATAAAATGTTTTCATTCTGATGAACTTGAAAATGTAAATTTTTTCTCAGTCGGATTGGTTTTATTTTGTCTGTCTTTTGGATTTTTTGCTCTTTTTAGTGTATGTGAAACTTTTGTATTTGAATTTTCTGATGAAACAAAAGATTTTATTTTTAAACGATTCTTTGGTATTATGTTGATATTAGCTTTTTCTTCTTGTTTAATTGCTATTATAAAGGAGAGCATATTCCTTTTAAAAAAGAGATTTCTTTTTATCCAAGTGGGAATGTAAAAAAACTTTGTCTTTATAAAAAAGGACATTGTTATATGGAAAAAATTTTCTTTGATAAGAAAAACAGACTTTATAGCTATATCCTTTTTGATTATGATATTCAGAAGCTTTATTTTTACAGCGGAAATATAGCCTTTGAATTTTTTAAGAAGAATAACTGTATTGTTTATTATCTTGATAATCCAAGAAAAGAAATCAGAGCGGAGGCCTTTTTTAATGAAAATAAAATACTTGTTTATTTTGTGGAATATAATTCTGTTAAAGATTTATTCAACAATTTCTACAATAATATAAAGTATGAAATATTTTATAAGGATAGTCAGTATATAGGTTGGAAGTATTTAAGTTTAATGAATAACAATTATTTGAAACAAGATATTTCAAAAGAAGAGATAGATGATATTTTAAAAAAGTTTTATTTAAGAGACAATAGGAAATAAAAAATCCCTTTAAAGGTAATCAGCCTTTCAAAGAGTTAATTATACTTTCCAACGATGTATAAATATATAATAACACGATTCGTGAGTTTTTGCAAGTGGGAAGTTTGGATTTAGTGGGAATTTAAAAGATGAAAAATATGAATGTGTTCTCCTATGAGCCAGCCCGAAGGGTTTGGGGTGTTGGCTGGCTCATAAAAAAGAAATAAACATTATTAAAAATAAAACTGCAACAACTAGCTATAACTACCAGTCAGAAAATGGCACACCCGACACCCCGCACCCGCGGGTGTGCCATAAAGCCTTACGGCTTTGAGAAATGATGAAGGTATAAATCTCAAAACAATCCTTGACATCTGTTTTTTTTTGTTTAAACTACTTAATATAATAACAAAAGCGAGGTGTTAAAGTGAATACTGTTGAAAATAAAGTAAATAAGTATTTTACTATTGAAGAGATGTCTTACATTGGAAGCAAAATTCCTATGTTTCCTGAGTATGATGTAGATATAAATCATCCAGATAATCGTTTTGTAAATAGTATGAATGATATACATCATGATACAATAATAAGAAGATTGGATGATTTTTCTGATGAACAGCGTAATTTTCTACGTAAGTTTATTAATTTATTTGAAGAGGATACTAAATATTATATTTTAAATAGATTAATTTATATATGTAAGACAGATCTTATTTCACGTAATGCAGATGATTTAGGAGAATCAAATACTACTGTTGCGGATATCAGAAAGAAAATAAAAATATTAAATGGTACTCTTGATATGTTAAAACATATAAAAAATCCTAGTGTAATGTTTGATTATTTTCTTCATGCTGAACTTCCTACAATAGATTCTTTTAAAAACTCACCTCATCTATTATTTAAGATGTTATTAAATAAGAAATTGTTATTATGGAATGCAGGTTTATATACTGCATATAAAACAGTTGATGAGAAATATAATAAGATAAAGGATGAATTTTTTCCTCAATTAAAAGATAATCAAAGATAATTTAAAAGCCCCTTGATTGAGGGGCTGTTTTTTATTTTCCAAAGATTTTTGCAAGAAGTCCGTGTTTCTTTTGCATCTTTGTCTTTTTCATTTTGTTTGCAGGAGTCTTTTTTAAGATTTCCTGATTTTTAATTTTTTTCATATTATTTTTGAATTTTGTGTTTATTGGTTCCTTTTCACGGAAATAGGTTCCAAGATTCCTATCCAAATCCATTTTTTCAATTACATAAGATTTTTCATTAAGGATTGTATCATCACCATTTATGATAATACTTGTTCCGTATCTTTCCTCCAATTCCAAAATGTCGTCGCGTTTTTGGTTAAGTGTGTAAAGGGCAACATCTGATGGAATGGAGATATAAATTCTTTTTGATACTTTTTTAAGAAGTTCTTCCTCAATATGCCTTATCAAATTGATTGATGCAGTTTGAACTGATGGAACAAGTCCTGTGCCAAGGCAGTGAGGGCAAACTTTATGACTTACCTCTAAGAAACTAGGGCGAAGTCTTTGGCGGGAAATTTCCATAAGTCCGAATTGGGAAAGTTTTGCCATTTGAACTTTTGCGCGGTCCTTTTTAAGAGCTTCACGCATTTTTTGTTCAACTGCTTGGTTATGTTTTGGTTCCAACATATCAATAAAGTCAACGACAACAAGACCTCCCATATCGCGAAGACGGAGTTGGCGTCCTACTTCTTGGGCTGCCTCCAAATTAGTTTTTACGGCAGTTTCTTCTATATTTCTTTCCTTTGTAGCACGTCCAGAGTTGACATCAATTGCGGTTAAAGCTTCGGTTGGGTTTATTACCAAATAACCACCGCTTGGAAGTTTTACGATTGGGTTTTGGACTGCTTCAAGTTGAGCCTCTACTTTATATTCTATGAATAAAGGAGCAGGGTCGTTATATTTTTTTATTTTTTTAAGGTCGTCAAAGCCAATTTGTTTTGCAAAATCTATTGCTTTTTTGTAGCCTTCGTCACCTTCTATTAATATCTCATCAATTTCGCTTTTATACATATCACGAATTGCACGACGGAGTAGGTCGCTTTCTTCGTGAATAAGAGCAGGTGCTGTTGATGCGAAAGTTTTCTTTCTTATTTCATTCCAAAGGTTAATCATATAGTTATAGTCGGCAAGTAATTCCTTATATGTTTTATTACAGCCAGCAGTTCTTGCGATTACGGTCATACCTTCTGGAATAGGTAAATCCTTTAAGATAGATTTAAGATTTTTTCTGTCCTCACCATAAGGGATTTTACGGGAAACACCATATTTAATTCTTTTGTTGCTGTTTGGCATTAAAACGCAATAGCGACCAGCAAGTGAAATATAGGTTGTGATTGCGGCACCTTTGTTTCCACGTTCTTCCTTTTCCACTTGGATAAGGAGTATTTGACCTGATTTTATAACTTCTTGGATTTTATATTGGCGAAGAAGTTGTTTTCTTTTTTCCTCTGCTTGACGTTCAACGTTTTCGTCTTCGTCCTCTGCGAATGTTTCAACAGAAGAATCGGTGTGTTTTTCTTCGTCTTTATCCTCATCATCTAAATCCTGAGAGATAAGAAGAGCTTTTTTATCTTCTATTGGAATTTGGAAATAATCAGGGTGAATTTCTGAAAATGGAAGGAAACCGTGCTTTGCACCACCATATTCAACGAATGCTGATTGAAGTGATGGTTCAACGCGAATCACCTTTGCAAGATAGATATTTCCTTTTATTTCCTTTTTTGTTATTGTTTCAAGTTCAAAATCTTCAAGTGAATTATTTTCTATTATAGCGACTCTGGTCTGTTCGGAATGAGTTGCATCTATTAACATTTTTTTTGTCATTTTTTTTCAATCTC
>JAAVBN010000030.1 GCA_014803545.1 bacterium
ACAAATGGTTGATGAGGCAGGATTGACCGATAAATTTGAGATAGATTCTGCTGGAACCGAGGGCTATAATGAAATGGCTCACGAGGGTATTCATTACGGAACACGGGAAATGCTTACCCAAATGAAGGTCCCTTTTACCGAGCATTATTCAAGGCGGATAAGAAAGGAAGACTATAAAAAATTTGACTATATTATCGCTATGGATGAAAGCAATGTAGAGGATATCCAGGCCCTTATCGGTAAAGATACAGAAGGTAAAATAAGTATGCTTTTGGATTACACAACCCACCCTCGTAAAATAAAGGACCCGTGGTATACTGGCAATTTTGATGAGACATATTGGGACGTTGTTGACGGTTGCCAATCATTCCTTGAATTTTTAAAAGGACAAGGGAAAGTATAGAATTTAAGGTAATAAAATGTCTAACATAGCAATAATCTTAGCTGGTGGAATTGGTTCAAGAATGGGTAATGTTAATCTTCCAAAACAATTTTTAAAAATTGGTGATATACCTATAATAATAATGACTTTGCAAAATATACTTAAAACCAAATTATTTGATAAAACAATAATTGCAATTCATAAAGATTGGGTTGATTTTTTAAAAGAATTATTAAATCGCTTTAAAATAGATTCTTCTAAAATCAATATTGTAATTGGAGGAAAAGAACGTTTGGATAGTATAGAAAATGTTTTATATAAAATAAAGAATAATACAAATAAAGATGATATAGTTGTCATTTGTGATGCTGCAAGACCTTTTATAACAAAGGATATGCTAAACAATTCTATAATAAAGGCTCAACAATATGATGTCGCCATAGCAACTATACCAGCAAAAGACACAATGGTTATATCAGAAAATAATATAGTCATTGACATACCTAATCGTAATAATATGTTTAACGTTCAAACACCAGAAAGTTTTAAATTTGGATTATTGTATGATGCAATGAAAACCTTAACAGCTCAAGAACGTCAATCTATAACTTGCAGTTCTCAAATATGCGAGAAAAAAGGTATTCCTATCCATTCATTTTCAGGGGATGAAAGAAATATAAAAATAACAACAATGATAGATTTATATTTAGCAAACATTATTTACGAAGAAATGAAAAAGATGAAATAACTAGTGCTGGATATTAGAGAATTTCCAATTTTTTAGGATTTAATAGATTAAAGAATGGTGGGAAGAACAGGATTCGAACCTATGTAGCCCGAAGGCGACAGATTTACAGTCTGTTGCTTTTGACCGCTCAGCCATCTTCCCAACGATGGATATATAATACTGATTTTTGGTATAAAGTCAAGATAATTTTACTTAAATTTATATGATTTATATAATGAATTCATTTCTGTCGGTGTCATATTGCGGTGAAAGGCATCAATATCATTGTATTTATTTTTATCAATTTCTTCCCAACCAGTAATTGTATTATAAAGTTTATATGCCTCTGGCAAATGTTTATTTTTTTGAAGTTGTTCAACAATTGATTTCGGATAAGTGATTCCTAAATAAGCAGGAAGCCCATAAATTCCACCAAAAACACATACTGCTCCACTTACCCATGGAAGCCCACGAACAGCAAGTTTTACACCTGCACTTATTTGTTTATGATTGTTTGCAGCAAAGCCTAAAAATCCTTCAAGTAAACCCATAATAACTCCTTGTTTTTCTTTAACTTTAACACAAAATAGCTTTTTTGTAAATAATTTATTATTTTTTTCAATAAAAAATGAAATTTTTGTTTTAAATGAAATTTTATAGTGCTATAAATAAAAGAAAAAAATATAAGTTATAAAAATGATTGATTTAAATAATTTAAAATTAAAAATTGATAAACCCATAGTCATAGTAGGTCTTATGGGCGCAGGAAAAACATCTGTTGGAAAATTACTTTCAAAAAAATTGTGTTTTCCATTCATTGATTCTGACAGTGAGATTGTTAAGGCCGCGGGCTGTTCTGTTGTGGATATTTTTTCCATTTACGGGGAAAAGGAATTTAGACGTGTTGAGGACAAGGTTATAAACAGACTCCTTTCCGATAATCAAATAAAGGTTTTATCAACTGGGGAAGGGGCTTTTATAATTGATAATGTAAGAAAACTTACAAAGGAAAAGGCTATTACAATATGGCTTAAAGCGGATTTACCTTTGCTTGTAAAAAGAACAAGTTTTAAGGATACACGTCCTCTTCTTCTTAATTATGATTCCAGCAAGATTTTGCAAAAACTTATTGATGAAAGATATCCTATTTATGCAAAGGCTGATATTACTGTTGAAACAAGGGACGAGCCAACATTTAAAACTGCCTCTAATGTGATAAAGGCTCTTTATAATTATATTGAAAAAGAAAAGGTAAGAAATGAGAAAAATTTTTAATATTGTTATTTGCATATTTCTTTGCTCTTGTGGATTTAAACCACTTTACCAAAAAACTGCTTATAATGATTTAGCAGATAAAACAAGTGAGATTGTAATTGCTCCTGTTCAAGATTTTGATGGTGCAAGGGGTGTTGATTTAAGAAATAATCTTCTTAATAAACTTACACCTGATGGAAAACCTGATAATCCAAAATATCAATTAAACATTACACTTTCACAACCAAAAATTACTGACTACACTATAAAAAATGATGGTATTGCTTCGTCTTATTTAATTACAATGAATGCAAAATATAATTTAAAAGATATAAAAAATAATAATGTGATTTTGGAAAAAACAGCAAACTCCCAAATTTCATATAATATTTTAAAGGATCAATTTTCAACAGAAATGTTGAAAAATAACGCTATAAAATTGGCAATAAACGATATTGCAGAGCAAATTTATTTTTCAATAATAATTTATTTTACAGAAAAGACAAATGGCAAAATTTAAACAAGGTGATTTTAATAATGCTTTGAAAAATAAGTTTTCAAACTTATCTGGCATCCTTTTTTATGGACCAGATAGGGGGCAAGTCCTTGAAAACTTTAATATGGCATCTGATGCAATCGCACCAGACAGCGATGATGGCTTTTCCGTATTTGAATTTAAGGCGGAGGATATAAAGGAAGACCCATCAAAGTTATTTGATGAGGCAACAACAATTTCCTTCCTTTCTTCACGAAAGGTTATAAAGATAAAAGATGCAACAAACGATGTCGCCGATACGTTAAAGGATTTGCTTAAATCTACGGATAAATTAGAAGCTTTTATTATTATGTCCGCCGACGAGCTTACTCCATCTTCTAAACTTAGGATTTTATTTGAAACAAATCCAAAGCTTGCCATACTTCCAAGCTATACCGATGATGGCGAAAATTTATCAAATATAATAAGGTCCACTTTGGTAAAAAATGGAATTAAAAAAATTCCAGATGAAGTTTTGTTATATCTGCGTGAAAATTTTGGTGAAAACAGAGCTACTACAAAAATGGAACTTGAAAAACTTTGTCTTTATCTATATGGCAAAGATTCTATTACCCTTGATGATGCAATGAATTGTATTATGGATTCATCCGTTTTAAATATGTCTGATTTGTCTATGTCCGTGGCGGAGGGAAACAACAAAAAGTTATCATCTGTTTTAAACAGACTTTTAAATGAAGGAGTTTATCCAGTCCAGCTTTTACGAACAGTTTTATACCATTTTAAAAATCTTTATTTTATGGCGGGCGAGGTTGAAAAGGGACAAACCATTTCATCTGTTATTGAAAATACAAGACCTGTAATATTTTTCAAATTAAAACCAAGTTATGAACGCCAATTAAAATTTTGGACCACAGATAAAATCATAAAAATTATTTCAAAATTAAACGAAGCAGAAATTATGTGTAAGACAACAAATTCACCACAAGAAATAATTCTTTCACAAATAATATTTAATATTTGCGCTTTCGCAAATAAAAGAGTATAATATGATAAAGGAAAAAAATAGAATCGCAAAAGTAATTGCCGAAAGTGGACTTTGTTCCAGACGTGAGGCTGAACGAAAAATTCTTGATGGGGAGGTATCTATAAACGGACATATTATAGACTCCCCTGCCATTAATGTATCCTACGATGATGTTATTTTGGTAAATAGTATCCCCCTTACAAAAAAGGAGGACACAAAATTATACATTTATCATAAACCCGCAGGACTTATCACAACCCATTCTGATGAAAATGGGCGCAAAACTATCTTTGATGATATAGGTAATAAGTATGGAAAACTTCTTTCCATTGGCAGGTTAGATTTAAATTCAGAAGGACTACTCCTTCTTACAAATGATGGTGAATTTCAACGCTTTATGGAAAGTCCAAAAAATGAATTTGAACGTGTTTATAAGGTTCGTGTTCATGGCACACCAACAAAGGACGATATTTTAAAACTTAAAAACGGTATTACCGTTGACGGAATAAAGTATAAAAAAATTGATGTGAAAATTGATAAAGTTTTATCATCAAATTCCTGGCTAACAGTCAAACTTATTGAAGGCAAAAACAGGGAAATAAGAAGGACTTTGTCTTCTCTTGGATACGAAGTAAATAAACTTATCCGCATAAGTTATGCGGGCTTTGAACTTAGAAATTTGGAAAAAAGTGGTATCTATGAAGTAAAAATCCCCAAACGCATTTTAGATAAATTTGAAAATAAGATTTAAAAAAAAGCGACCAAAATTATTTAATCGCTTTTTATAAAATCAAAATAATTTTATACACAGGTTTTATTTCAGAATATCCATTCCAAGCAAAAACAGGTTTCTCATTTTTTAGTTAATAGATTTACCTTTTTCATAGGCAAGTTTTAATTCTTTCTTGTCCTTTATGTCGCCGATAGCCATTACTCCGCCACAAAATATTTTTCCAATATCGGTCCAATCTAAATATTTTACCATACAATCATACCAATATTCACAAGCTTTGAAATCATCACCTTCGGCAGTCATAATAAACATACTTTCTTTTTTCGGATTTTCGTAATTTTCATAACATTCTGCTATGGCAAAAAGTCTGTCAAATGCAGTTTTCAATTGTCCACTTATGTTCCAATAATACATAGGCGATGCCAATACAACTATATCTGCATTTTGATAAGTCGGATATATTTTTAACATATCATCTTTTTGAACACATGGAGAGTTTGTATCCTTACCACCACAGAAACAACCTTTACAACCATTTATATTCATATCATCTAAAAATATTTCAACAACATTATTTCCCGATTCTTTTGCACCCTTGATAAATTCGGCTGTCAAAGCAGAGGTGTTTCCATGTTTTCGTGGACTTCCATTTAAAATAAGTATATTTTTACTCATAACAACTCCTTTCATTTTTATTTCCTTGACTATTATTTTAACAAGAATTAAATTAAAAATAAATAGTTTTTATTTAAAATCCTATTTACTAAATCCCAAAAATTTGATATTATTATATGGTAATAATAAGGAGATTCTATGGCAAAATTAAGAATGCTTCCAGGCCGTCCATATCCTCTTGGTGCAAATTATGATGGCAAAGGGACAAACTTTTCTTTGTTTTCAAGAAATGCAGAAAAGGTAGAATTGTGTTTCTTTGATGAAAAGGGAAAAACAGAAATTGCAAGAGTAGAAATGCCCGAATACACTGATGAAGTTTGGCATTGCTATCTTCCAGAGGTAAAACCAGGTCAACTTTATGGATATAGAGTTTATGGAAAGTATTCTCCAAACGAAGGTCATAGATTTAACGGAAATAAACTTTTGATTGACCCTTATGCAAAGGCAACATTTGGAAAAATTGTTTGGTCAAGCACTCTTTTCCCATATAAATTAAACAGCCCAGAAAAGGACTTATCCTTTGATGAACGTGATAGTGCAAGATATATGCCAAAATGTGTTGTCATAGATGATAATTACAAATGGCAAACCACAGAAAAACCTGGAACTCGCAGAAGTAATTCTATTATTTACGAGGTCCACGTAAAGGGATTTTCAAAGCAAAATTCAAAAATCCCAGAAAAAATCCGTGGCACATTTGAGGCTTTATCCCATAAAAATAGTATAAAGTATTTTAAGGATTTGGGTATTACCGCAATTGAACTTCTTCCAACACAATGCTTTTTCTTAGGTTCTATCCCAGAACGAAAAAAATTATATAATTATTGGGGATATAATACGGTAAACTTCTTTTCCCCAGAACCTGCATACCTTTATTCAAAAGATATAAATGAGTTTAAGGAAATGGTGGATAAATATCACGCCGCTGGTATAGAAATCATAATGGACGTTGTATATAATCATACACCAGAGGGAAACCACCTCGGTCCAATGTTCTCCTTTAAGGGAATTGATAATTCTTATTATTACAGACTTATGAAAGATAATCCAAGATATTATGATGATACAACAGGTTGCGGAAACACACTTAATTTTGATAATTCCAGAGTTGTGCAAATGACAATGGATTCCCTTCGCTATTGGGCAACAGATATGAAAATTGACGGTTTCCGTTTTGACTTGGCTGTATCATTGGGAAGAAATGATTATGGTTTCAGTAGTGAATCAGATTTCTATGATGCAATGTCCCAAGATCCAGTTTTGCAAAAGGTAAAACGAATTGCAGAACCTTGGGATGTAGGAATGGGCGGATATCAAGTTGGTAATTTTCCCCCAGGATGGAGCGAATGGAACGGTCGTTATCGTGATACAGTCCGCCGTTTTTGGCGTGGTAATGACGGACAAATCGGTGATATGGCAACAAGATTTACAGGCTCATCCGAATTATTTGATAAATACGGACGCCGTCCTTGGTCCACAGTCAACTTTATAACAGCACACGACGGCTTTACTATGAACGATTTAGTTTCTTATGATTATAAGCATAACGAAGCAAATGGTGAAGATAACCGCGACGGTGATAATAATAATGAAAGCTATAATTATGGTGAGGAAGGTCCAACCCGCAATGCAAAAATAAATACAATCCGCACAAGACAGATGAAAAATTTCTTTGCTACCCTTATGTTATCACAGGGACTCCCTATGATGCTTGGCGGTGATGAAATGAAACGCACCCAAGGCGGAAATAATAATGCCTACTGTCAGGATAATAAAATAAGCTGGTATAATTGGAACTTATTAAATAAAAACAAGGATCTTTATAAATTTGTTAAAAAGCTTATTGAAATAAGAAAAAATCACATTGTCTTTCGCCGTTCTAAATTTTTTAAAGGACAAAGAATTCCAGGAACACGAAATAAGGATATAACCTGGCTTACTCCAGCTGGTGTGGAAATGTCAACATCTGATTGGCATAATCCAATGAATAAAACCCTGATTTTTAAAATCTCGGGTGAGGCAGGCGATAAATTCCACCTTGATAAAAATGGAGAAGCAACACCAGATAATAACTTTTTTGTAATAATGAACGCCGATACAAAAAAATTAAAATCTATTGTTCCACCAACCCAACCACCATACAAAGAATGGCGTGTTATGTTTGATACATCAGAACTTAACAAGGAAAATGCTCTAATAAAAAATACAATTACTATAAATCCAAGGACTTTTATCCTACTTATCGCAAAGTAGGATATACCCTTGAAATTTTTGAATTTAATCCTTATATAAACGGTTATACTTGACTAGGCCTAAAATTTTTGCTAGCTTTAACTCTATTAATAAAAAGGAAACAAGATGTTAGAAAAAATAAAACAAATCAAAACCGAAAAAAACAAAAAGGAAAATCTCCAAACAATAAATCCAAATGATGATATTTGTATTCTTCCTCTTCGTGATATAGTTGTATTCCCATTAACTCTTGTCCCTATATTTATAGGAAGGGGAAAATCCATTGCTACGGTAGAGGAGGCAATGAAACGCAACAAAGAAATAATCCTTGTTTCTCAACGTGATGGAAGTATAAACAATCCATCAAAATCTGATTTGTTTGAAATAGGTGTAAAGGCAAATATTATCCAAATGCTAAAATTACAGGATAATACAATAAAATTATTAATAGAAGCTAATCAAAAGGTAAAAATAAAATCATTGGATATATCAAAACCATATTTAACAACTTCCGTTGATATTATACACGAAGATATACAATATAATAAGGAAGATAAGGAAATAAAACTTTTAACAAAATCCATAATAAATTCATTTTCCCGATATATGAAATTTAATAAAGATATAATGGTAGAGGATGTTTCTGGCTTTTCAAAGATAGAAGATCCAAATTTACTTATAACTACTGTTATTATGAGTATCAATACAAAAATTGATAAGAAACAGGAAATTTTGGAACTTAATACATTAAAGGAAAAATTGGAAAAAGTTTATCTTCTTTTGGAAACCGAACTTGAATTTATCAAAATGGATAGACGTATCCGAAACCGTGTAAAGGAATCCATTGATAAAAATCAAAAGGAATTTTATCTTAACGAACAAATTCGTGCTATTCAAAAAGAACTTGGCGACGAAGATGAAGATTATAATAATTTAGAGGCGAAAATTGATACAATAGGTCTTTCAAAGGAAGCTTTTGTAAAGGCAAAAAAGGAACTTAAAAAATTAAAAAGAATGTCCCCTCAATCACCAGAATATGCAATTATAAGAAACTATCTTGATTGTGTGATTGAACTTCCTTGGAAAAATAAATCCGAACTTCAAACCGATATTGGTTTAGCAGAAAAAATTTTAAACGATGAACATTATGCCCTTGAAAAAGTAAAGGAAAGAATTTTAGAATTTTTAAGTGTGCAAAAACGTGTTGGCTGTGCAAAGGGAACAATACTTTGCTTTATGGGTCCTCCTGGGGTTGGAAAAACCTCCCTTGGAAAATCTGTTGCCCATGCCACAGGAAGAGTTTTTGAAAAACTATCCTTAGGTGGTGTCCATGACGAGGCAGAAATCCGCGGACACAGAAGAACTTATATAGGTTCCCAATGTGGTAAAATTTTATCAACTATGAAAAAAGCAGGTGTTAATAATCCCCTTATAATGCTTGATGAAATTGATAAAATGGGAAATGATTATCATGGTGATCCAGCAAGCGCTATGTTAGAAGTCCTTGACCCAGAACAAAATAATGCTTTCAACGATCATTACCTTGATTTGGATTACGACTTGTCAAATGTAATGTTTATTGCAACTGCGAACAGCTATAATATACCAAAACCTCTTCTTGATAGAATGGAAATTATTGAACTTTCTGGTTATACAGAGGATGAAAAGGTTGAAATCGCAAAGCGTCATATTGTTCCAAAAGTCCTTACAAAAAATGGTCTTTCAAAGGAAGAGTTCTCAATTACCGATGATGCAATCCGTGATATAGTAAGATATTATACTCGCGAATCTGGTGTCCGTGGATTGGAGCGTCAAATTGATAAATTGATGAGAAAGTCGGTTAGAAAACTTTGCAATAACACAAATGAAAACTCCACTGATTTATTTATTCTTGATAAGGATAAACTTGATAAACCAAAGAGTAATAAAGTAAAAATAACCTCTAAAAACATAACTGACTTTTTGGGTATTAAACGTTTTGATTTCGGAAAATCCGAAAACGAAGATGCTGTTGGTGTTGTAACGGGTCTTGCCTGGACAGAAGTAGGTGGTGAACTTTTACAAATTGAATCTGCGGTTATGATGGGTAAAGGTTTGGCAGTCTTTACTGGAAAACTTGGTGATGTAATGAAGGAAAGTATTGAAACTGCAAAATCGTATGTAAGGAGCAAGTCTTTGCACTTTGGTATCAACCCAAAAATTTGGGACAAAGTTGATATTCATATCCACGTCCCAGAAGGTGCAACACCAAAGGACGGACCTTCCGCTGGTGTCGGTATGATGACCTCTATCGTTTCAACATTAACCGAAATTCCTGTCAGAAAGGATGTCGCAATGACTGGCGAAATTACATTAAGGGGTAGGGTGCTTCCTATCGGCGGATTAAAGGAAAAGCTCCTTGCTGCCCTTCGTGGCGGAATAAAGACTGTCCTTATACCAGAAGAAAATGTAAAGGATTTAGAAGAAATCCCACAGGTTGTAAAGGACGGACTTAAAATCATTCCAGTAAAAACGGCGGAGGAGGTTTTGAAATATGCCCTTACCGAACCTTTCAAATCAATAAAACAAGACGGAAATTTCTTTGAAAATATCCTAAATACACCAACTCCTAACCCAGTGGTGCAATAATAAAAATTGTTATGAATAAAACTAAATCCCCCTAAAAAGGGATTTTTTTTCAATTTTCTTATTGACATTTCTTTTTTTTTGTTTATATTAAATTCATAAAATAAAAAGAAAGGTATTAATATGAAAAAAATTAATTATAAATCTTTTACATCTGTGAATGATAAATACAAGGAAATGAATAAGATAGCTAGGGATGAGGGTTATTTTTTTCCAGCATCAAAGTTAAATGGATTCTTTCCAGAAAATTATTATATTAATAAATCTCAAATTTATAAAGAATGTTTGTTTGGTAATATAGAAGAAAGAAAAACATCTTATATAGGTTTTAATATTATTGATTATCCATATGTTTATAAAAGAATAAAAACTCGTCTTTCTATAACAAAACCAAAGAAATCATATATAAAGAATCAAATAATGTCATTTATGAAATTATTGGCAACTAATCCTAATGAGGCAAATTTTGTTGGTAGTTTATTGATATCAATTTATGAAGCAACGGATTTTAAATCAAAGGAAAATCGTGGTAAAGTTGCAACAGACGAAGAAAAGAAAACATTGCTTGATATCCCTCTTAAAATATTAAAAGCAAATAAGGATATAAAGACATTTAAAAGAAGAGTTTTGTATGAAATGTTAAGTCCTGATTTATGTCAGTTTGAATTGTTTAACGAAAATGTATTATTAGCTTCTTTGTTACAAAACGAAGAATTTCAAAATAAACATAAAAGAGAATATAACTTAGCATTAGAAGAAATAAAGAACAGACATAAATAAAATTCAATTCTTCAAAAAAGTAATATAAAAAAAAGAGGCTTGTATACCAAACCTCTTTTTTTAATTTTGATGGTAACTATTATAAAATAGTTCCTTGTTAACGATAGACTTAAATTTCCTATATGCTAAATTATCGTTTCAAAATCAAAACCATTATAATCATAATAGTTTTAATAATCAAGAAATTTTTATTGTGTATCTGAATAATATTTTATAGAATATTAAAAATAAAAGAAAAAGGATACAAAATGTATAAACTTGGTATTGATATTGGAACAAATTCTATTGGCTGGGCCATTGTTGAAATTGAAAAACAAAATGATAAGATTATCCCACTCAATTTAATTGATTTTGGAGTAAGAATTTTTAATAACGGATTAACCCAAGATACAAAGCCAAAATCTCTTGCATCTATAAGAAATGAAGCAAAAGGAGCAAGAGTAAATCAAGATAGATATCTGGTGCGCCGTAAAAAACTTTTTGAGTCATTAATAAATTATAATCTTATGCCAAAGGATAAAACCGAGCAAAAATCTTTGGAACTTTTAAATCCTTATAAATGTAGAGCAGAGTGTGTAAAAATTGATTTATATAATTCAGAATTAGTTAAAAATCTAAACAATCCTCTTTATATTTTAGGAAGAGCTTTGTTCCATATAAATCAACACAGAGGTTTTCAATCTTTATCCGAAGATGACACTTCTAAATTAGAAAAATCCCATGGAAAGTTGATTGAGGAAATAAAAAATAATAATTGTAATACTCTGGGTGAATATCAATGGGAAATGATTAAAAAAGGTAAAAAAGTTAGGTTTAGAGGACTTATGGACGATAAAGGTAAATTGAAAAATGGAGTTTCTTTTCCAAGTCGTGATATTTACAGGCAGGAAATAGAATTTATTTTTAAAAACCAAAGACAATATTTTCCAGAGCTTTCAAAAGATATGGAAAAAGAAATAACAGATATTATATTAGAACAAAGAAATTTAACAAAACAAAAACCCGCAAAATGTATTTTTGATAATAACAATAACACTCAACTTGCACAACTACTTTTTCAAAGGTTTAGAATTATATCAGAAGTCAACAATCTTGAAATTATCTATCCTGAAAATAAAAAATTATCTGATGAAGAAAAAAGAAAACTTATAGATGCACTTTATAATTGCAATAAAGATTTGAAATCAAAGGATAATGTTGTCCCTTATTTATCTATTAAAGAATTTTTAGAGTTAGATTCCGAAACACTTTTTAATTTTGAAGCCACAAAAAAACACAAATACAAAGGTAAAACCGAAGATGGTAAATCAGAATATGAAGAAATTTATAAACCTTTAACAAGGGAAGGTATTAAATGTTCTGAAACAAATAAAATTTTGTTGGAAGAAATCAGAAATTGGAGTAGTTTTAGTGAAAATGACAAGTTTAACATTATTGAAATTTTAACCGATTATAGTAAGTTCGCAAAAGATAGAGTAAATATTTTAAAGGAACAATATGGTATAGAATTAGATAATATAAAGGCAAATGAAATCCTTAATAAATTACCAAAGGGATATTCTAAATTATCAAGGGAAATATTAGAAACAATTATTCCGCTTATGGAAAATAATAACTTAAAATATTATGAAGCATTGGAAAAAATAGGAGTAAATCATTCTTTAAAGGACTATCAAAAGGAAGGTTGGAAACCTTTGGAATTTCTTCCTCCTTATCAAGAAAAATTTAAAGAATATCTTGGAACAAATGGCAGGATTACAAATCCTACTGTTCATATTGCACTTAACCAAATACGTATAGTTGTAAATGAAATTATTTCTTTATATGGAAATCCAGAATTTATAGGAGTAGAGGTCGCTCGTGATATGGCGCAGGGTGAAAAATTAAAAGCAAAAATTTCCCAAAAACAATTTGAAAATAAATCTATAAACGATGAAGCAAGAAGAGCTATTATTTCTTGTGGTCAAAATCCAAGTGATTATAATATTGAAAAATATAAGGTGTGGCGAAATCTTTGCCCAAATGATGAAAATAAAAGAGTAGATATATATGATATGAGTGAATTAGCTCATCCAATTTCTTTGTCAGAACTTTTTTCTCCTAATTATGAAATAGAACATATCCTTCCATTTTCAAAAAGTGGCGATGATAGCTATGCAAATAAAATAATAACACATAGAGATTTTAATGGCAATAAAAGTGATAGAACACCAAGCGAATGGAAAGTAAATGAACCAGAAGATTTAAAGATATTGCAAAAAAGAGCTGGACTTATTGATTTTTACAGAAAGAATAAAAAGGGAGATAAGCCTGTTCTAAAAGAAAATAATAAAAAGAGGAGAGAGTATAAACTTTCTGATACCTGGTGGCGTTTTTTACCTAATGCAATGGATATTTATAATAAATTGACAGGTGGTTTGAATGCAAGAGATATAAATGATACAAGATACATTACAAAACTTACAAATCAATATTTAAGATATATTTCTAATAATTGGAATAACAGTACTGTTAATACAGGTATTACCACAGATTTATATAGAAATGCTTGGGAGTTGTTAAAAGCAGTGCCTCGTGATTTTGATTTATGGATTCCTCAAAAATGGCAACAAGATTTTCTAAGTGATAAATTAAAAGATGTGATTTTACTTTTACATAAAGAATATAATAGTAAAGATAAAGAAATTCAGAAAAATTTTAATGAAAAGGTTAAAGAAATTATTGATGATTTAATTAATGGAAATCCATCAAAATATAATAACTTGGTTGATGAATTTGATACATTTATTATGAATCAATCTAATGAAATAAATGATATTGAGTTATTAAATGAAAATGAAAAAGATGTAAAAACTCCTATAATAAAACGAAATGCTTTTGACACACATAGATTTCAATTTGTAAAAGTTGAAACGGAAAGTTTATCTTCTGATGAAATAAAAGAAAATTGTTATCAGCTTTTTTATAATTTATCAAGTAAGCAAAAGGATAGGGCAATCCATTATCATCATGCAATAGATGCGATAGTTTGTGCTTGTTTGGATACATCTTTGGCTCAATATCCTAATAAATCAGAATTTAGAAAAGAATTGGATAAACAATATTATGAAAAATTAAAAAAAGATGATAATCTTGATAAAGAAAGATTCCGAAAATCCTTACAGCAAGCATTAATTTCTTCTAAATTAAGAGATGAAAACAAAATCCTTCCATATAAAAACTTTGATATGAAAGATTTAAAAGAAAGATTTAGAAATATGCTTATTTCATATAAAGAAGAAGCTAACAAAGTGAAATATCTCATACAAGGAATAAAAGAGGGTAAAAATAAATCTAATCAAAGTTTTTTAACTATTATGAAAGATACAGCTTATAGTATAGAAAATAATAAGTTAACAAAGGATGATAAAATCATATTAAAAAAGTTAAATCGTTCAAAAGGTAAGGTTGAAACTGAAACAACTAACATATCTTCTATGATTCCTGTGTTTAGAAATAAAAAACAAAAGAAAATTTATTTAGAATTATTTGATAAATATTTTATTGCAAAGCAACAATATGTAGACAAGAAAATTACAGAAGAAGAATTTAATAATATAAAAAATGCTTTTGAAAATAGCTTTACAAAAGATAAAGCTTATAAATGGTACGCAAGTGATGGTAATTATGAAGCTCAGATTTATATGGTTGACGATAAATGGCAAATGGAAATTATAAATAGATTCCGTGTCTTTGAACATCTTGAAGATAAAGATGGCTATGCTTTGTGGAATAAAATTTATCCAAAGGCCAAGAAAATGATGACGCTTAGAATAAATGATATTGTAAAGGCAAATATTAAGAGAAATGATACTTGTGAAAGTTTTGGCGAGTTAAAAAAGTTTATTGCTGACAAATTTAAGAATTGTTCAAACCTTGATAATATGGATTTCTATTTTAAAGTTAAGAAAATGACTAATGGCAGAATTACATTATTACCAATACATATTGCACAGGCAGATGGTGAACATAAAATTTGGACTGGAAGTATCACTGCTTTACAAAAATATAACATACAAAAAGTTTATTTGAACGCTTTGGGAAAGGAGATAAATAAAAACTAACCAAAGAGGTATAAAATGTTAAATAGTATTATAGAGATAAACGAAGATGGAAAAACATTAACTACATATAGAGGATTTTTAAGGATAAAGGAAGAAGGGGAGATTGTAAGGGATCTCCCTTTTGATTCCTTTGCTTGTATAATTATTTCTGCAAATCAAATTGTTTATACACATTCTTTATTACAACGATTAATAGAAGAAAATATCCCACTTGTTATATGCGGAAAAAATTATAATCCTTCTGGTTTATTAATTGGTATAAATGGTAATTATCAACAAACTCGTATCCAACAAATGCAAATTTCTATATCAAAACCATTGCAAAAAAATTTATGGCAAAAGATAATTCAGGAAAAAATAAAAAATCAATCAAAAGTTTTAAAATTTTTTAAATCTGATTCTAAACTTGATTATATAGCAACTCAGGTTTTATCTGGTGATACAACAAATCAAGAGGCAGTTGCTGCCAGATATTATTTTTCTGCTTTGTTTGGTGATGATTTTATTCGCGATACTAACAAATCTGGTATAAATACTTTTCTTAATTATGGGTATGCTATTGTTAGAGGTATTATTGCTCGTTATGTCGTTGCAACAGGTCTTAATCCTTCATTCGGAGTCAAACATCATAATTACCTAAATCCTTTTTGCTTGGTTGATGATTTGATTGAACCATTTCGTCCCATTGTTGATTTTCTTGTTTATAAACTTTTTAATGGAATTGATGATAGTGATAAATTATTGGATGGTGATGGAAAAAAGTATTTAATATCAAATTTATTGCATAAGGATATAAAAACTTTGGAAGGAGTTTCTGAACTTCCTATTATAATTCAAAATTATATAAGAAGTTTTGCAAATTCCTGCCTTAATAAAATGTTTTCTCTTACTATTACAGATAAACTTGTTGATAGTTTTATTGGTGATTATTATGAGTAATATAATAGATGGGAGAAAGATTATGTGGATGATGGTTATGTTTGATTTACCTACTGATACTCCAAAACACAGGCATGATGCTCATAAATTTAGGGAATATTTGTTGGATATGGGATTTTCAATGAATCAATATTCTGTTTATACAAAATTTATAGGAGCAAAAGATTTATGCCCAAGATATGTTTCAGCAATAAAGCAATATGCTCCAACAAGCGGAAATATAACTATTTTATTTTTTACAGATAAACAGTTTGATGATATAATTTTAATTGGAGATTTGGATTATAGAGAGCTTCCTCAATCACCAGAACAATTTATGTTATTTTAAATTTTAGGGAAGTATTTTGCGAATCGGAAAAAATAAAAATGAAAAAATCTAATAAAAAATAAAGAATAAATTGTTAAAATTTATCTATTAAATAATTAAAAAATCCTCAGGTTTTCTGAGGATTTTGAAGCCATATTATAGCATATAGGAAATTTAAGTCAAATCGCAACAAGTATGGG
>JAAVBN010000031.1 GCA_014803545.1 bacterium
CGTAGTCCAAACAATTTTTGCACCTTCTTTCTTCTTTGTCATAATACATATTGTCCTCACTGCATTCACAATAATTCTTGCTTAATGCATCTGAGGTCGCGGATGTCCCCGTAAAGGTCGCCCTCTCTTTCCCTATGCATTTTGATGCATCAGTCGGCACACAGTATGCACTTAATAATTGCGATAATGTTGATGAGTTTGATTCCGCCGATAACGTTATACACGTGATGATTAACATCACTACTCGTTTCTTGTTCATAGTCTTTTCTCCCTTTCTTCATAAAAAAATTCCTTAAAAATTTAAGGGTGGACGTTAGAAAACTATGTACATTTGATAGCTCGGCTTATTCAGCCAAGGCCTTATTCAGCCGACATCCAACCCAAAGGTTGAATTCAGCCACAGGTAGAATGCAGTTAAAAATAACCGCAAGCAATGTACAAAAGGGTTTTCTACGACCCTAGATAGTTTTTTCTATCTGTTAATAATTATATTATTTATTAAAGATTTTTTCAACTATAAAAATAAATGTAAAAAATCCCCTACTATGAGGGGAAGTTTATTAGAGAAAAGAATTTCTTATATTTGGATTTTTAAACCTATTATAGCAACATGTGCATCAAAATCACTTTCAAGTTCTAAATCATAATCTTCTGTTGTATCAATAGGATTGTCTGGGTCTGTATCATCTGTTGAAGAAACAGACATTATATTAGAAGTTTTAATTTTACCAAAATCATAATATCTATAACCTATATCAAGAGAAATATAATTATTTATTCCAGCGGTTAAACCTGCACCATAAATAATAGTTTTATTCCTTTGACTTTTACCATTGATAACTACATTACTGTTATCTTTACCTTTAAATGTTATATCGCCAACATCTATATCTGTAATACCAATTCCTGCCATAGCATAAGGGGTGAAAATAAATGTAGGCTTTCTTCTGTTTAAAATAAAATCAAAGTAAATATTTGCGGAGCCACCCTCCAAATCAATTTGTCCGTCATAGTTTATTGTATTAAGGTTGACTTGATTTTGTCCTTTTAATTCCAATTCTTTACCCATTTTATAATAATTAAATTCCAAACGAATCGGATTTTCAGAATTAATACCAAATGAAGCCATTAAGAAATATTCATCATTTGCCTCTGCTTTGATAGGATTCAAAGAATCATCATCATTACAAATAAAGTTATATGAAGGGTTGCAATTATTTGTTGGTGTAAATTCAAAATTGTTTTCCTTTGTGTAAAAATATCCGCCATAGGCACCAAGATATATTCTTTTTAACCTTGGAAGATCTTCTTTCTTTGAAGATTCTGACATTTTTACATCTTCTTTTTGATTATCATTTTCCTCTTCATAATCATCTTCAGCAACTGGGGAAATTGTTGTTTCCTTTATATATATACTTTCAATTACCATATCAGGATTAGTTGGAGCCTTTGCAATAACAACTCTTGTTATTGACGCAAACCAAATTAAAACTAAACTTATAAGAACCTTTTTCATATTTTTACCCTTAATTTTCTTTTTGTTTAGTTAAATATAACACAAATATATTTTTTGTCAATAGTTTTATTACTTTATTTTTATTTAGGAAAAAAAGCTTTACTTTTCCTGTTATACAAGCTATTTTCTTTATATCGGAGGACATATGATAGCGAAAATTTTTACTCCTGCATTTAGCGGAATTGATGTAATAAAAGTTTCTGTGGAAGTTATGATTTCTGCTGGGCTTCCTAAATTTTTAATTGTTGGTCTTCCTGATAAGGCGGTTAGTGAGGCGAAGGAACGTATTCAATCCGCATTTTCGGCTATGGGATTTTCTCTTCCTGCAAAACGAATTATTGTAAATCTTGCTCCTGCTGATGTAGTAAAAGAGGGTTCGCATTTTGATTTGCCTATTGCTATGGCAATTTTAACTGCTCTTGGTGTAATTCCAAATGAAGAAATTTCAAGATATATGATTTTGGGTGAACTTGGACTTGATGGAATGGTGAAACCTGTTAATGGAATTCTTCCTGCGGCTGTTAATGCAAATGCTATGGGATTAGGTATTATTTGCCCAGAAGCTCAGGTATCACAAGCTTTGTGGGCTGGGAACAAAGATGTTTTGGGTGCTTCTAATCTTATATCCTTAATAAATCATTTTAAGGGGACGCAAATAATTACAAATGAGATGACTCCGCCTGTATTTGATGAAAAATATTCTGTGGATATGATTGAGATAAAGGGACAAGAAACTGCAAGAAAGGCCCTTGAAATAGCGGCGGTTGGTGGTCATCATATGTTAATGATTGGACCTCCTGGGGTTGGAAAATCTATGCTTGCATCTCGTCTTCCTACAATACTTCCACCTATGACAGCAAAGGAAGCATTGGAAATTTCAACGATAAATTCGGTTGCGGGACTTCTTGGCGATAATGGGCTTTGTATTACTCGCCCGTTCAGAAGTCCGCATCATACGGCTTCGCAAGTTGCGCTTACTGGTGGTGGCATTCATGCAAAGCCTGGTGAAGTATCGCTTGCACACAATGGTATTTTATTTTTAGATGAGCTTCCTGAGTTCTCTTCTGCTGCACTTGACAGTTTAAGGCAACCTTTGGAAAGTGGGATTGTCAGTATTGCAAGGGCAAATGGGCACATCACTTATCCAGCGAAATTTCAACTTATTGCTGCGATGAATCCTTGTAAATGTGGGCATTTTGGGGATCCTGATCATGCTTGTTCCTCTGCTCCACTTTGTGCGATTAAATATCAAAACCGAATCAGTGGACCTTTGTATGACAGAATTGATTTGACAGTAGAGGTGGAAAATATAAATCCTTGGGATTTAGAAAAAATAAAAGTGTCTGATGATTCAAAAACTGTGCGTGAACGAGTTATAAAGGCACGTAAATTTCAAAGTGAAAGGTTAAAGAAAATTTATAATATTGATAACCTTTTAAATTCAAATTTATCAGGAAAGCAGATAGAAGAATCTTCTGATATAATACCAGAGGCAATGGACCTTCTTACTAAATCCGCGGAAAAGCTTAAACTTTCGGCACGTGGATATTATAAAACTATGAAAGTGGCAAGGACTATTGCGGATATGGAGGAACGAAGTATGGTAATTCCGTCTGATATATCTATGGCATTATCATTTCGCAGGAAATTACCATAAAAAAAATCTCCCCATAAAGAGGAGATTAAATTAGATTTATTGTATTTCCCTAATTGCATCTCTACAAGCTTTAATATCACTAATAATCTTTTTAAGCTTGCTTGCTGCTATACCAGAGGTCACGGTTCCCGCTCCACTTGCAACTCCACCAACGGCAGAAGATATTGTAGTTGCAAGATTTAGGCCATTTACCTTTTTATCATCGGAATCATCTTTCTTCTGTTCATTGTTTGAGATAGCAGAAGTTACAGTGCTTGCAATAGAGCCAACAGTTCCTATACCAGATGTGACAGAAGATGCAACGGTCATTTTATATACTTTTTCAAGTTCTTCTACATCAAGATTACCGCATATATCTTTTACTTTTTTCATTTTATCAGATGTCATTGATTTAGAATTATTTGCGGCATTTTCAAATGCTGGTCTAATATCCCATGAAATGCGTGGTTTATCATCTCCAACATCACAAAATATGCTATTTCCACCAATAACTTTTATTTCTCCCATTTTGTGAATTGTATTATTAACAAGATAATATTCATCGTTAGATTTTATACACCATTCATCTATATTATTAGAATTAAGTCCAATAACTGTATTTCCCATATCTGTATTTACATTTATATCTCTATTACATTTAGTAAATCCTACATAAGCTGGATTTGAGTTAGTAAAATAAAAATAAACATCACTTTTAAATACATTATTATAATGTGCAAGTTTTTCCCTATCTATAATAGTATTAAGTGGGATACTCTCGTTTGCGGAAATACTGACTACTTTTCCAAGGGCATAATCAATAAAAATATCATCTGAATAAATTTTATTTGCCATAGGGCATTGTTCTGTTCCGAAGATAGTATTTACTTCTATACCTTGATTATTAACCGCTTCGCCTACACTAAGTGTGTTTGGGACTGCTGTAGTTGTAGTGGAAGTTGCATTTCTTCTTTTTGAGGGTTTTGAATTTGCAATATTAAGAGAAAGAAATAATGATAAAATTACCCCCCCCCCATTGCGACTATTTTTTTATTTTGTATAATCATTATTGTTCCTTTCTTGTTTATTATACAGAACCTAATATACAATATTTTAGGAATCTTTACAACAGATAAATTAAATAAAAAAAATATCCCCCATTTGGAGGATACTTTTCAAATTATTTTAAAAGTTATGCAGGAATAACAGAAATGTATGTTCTTCCCTTTGCATCACCCTTTTTAAATGAAACAGAACCGTCAACTGTTGCAAATATTGTATAGTCAGTTCCCATACCAACATTTGTTCCAGGATGATATTTTGTTCCACGTTGTCTTACGATGATAGTTCCAGCTTGAACCTTTTCACCGCCAAATCTTTTAATTCCTAATCTTTTACCTTCGGAATCACGACCGTTCTTTGAACTACCGCCAGCTTTCTTATGTGCCATTTTTTACACCTCTTTTTTTAATTTAAGCAATTATATCAGTTATTTTAATAACAGTTAAATATTGTCTGTGTCCTTGTGTTTTTCTGTAATGATGTCTTCTTTTCTTTTTAAACACAATAACCTTATCATCACGAATTTGATCAACGATTTCGGCCTTTACCTTTGCACCAGCAACGAAAGGTGCGCCAACTTTACCGTCAACCATAAGAACGTCTGAAAATTCAATATTTTTATCGGCATTAAGTTTTTCAACTTTAAGCACTTCATTTTTTTGAACTTTATACTGTTTTCCACCAGTTGTAAATATTGCAAACATTTTTTTACTACCTCGATTCTTTTAAATGTTTTCAAAATATATAATACTTTACTTAAAAAGTCAATATATTTCTTATATTATCTTTGATATCCACCTCTTAAAGGCACTATTATATCAGACTTCTTTTCTTTGTTTTTATCTACATTATCATAATCACCAAAAGGATTTGCATTCATATCCAAAATTGAAAACAAAGAATTTAAGCCATATTTTACCTTTTCATATACATCGGCGCCATTATCAAAAGCATATTTTTTACTATATAAATGCCAACAAGCGTTTTTAAGTTTTATTGCTTCTTCTTTTGTTTTAACAAATGGAGGAATAAAGCCAGCTAATGCATCAATATAAAAATCATTAGCTATCCAATTTAATATAAAATGTTTTAATGAAAATGAATATCCATTACTTTCAAAATTTATATTTAATCTTTTATTTTTCAAAACTTCCTTTGATGTAAGTTTAAAAGATTGTGCGATAGTATAAAGTTGATATTCCTCAAAAAATATATGTGTGGTTATATAATCTGGAACAACATCAATTAAAAGTTCATGTAAAGTATATCTTTCTGCGTCGTATGCACTTTTTATAATTGCATTTAAATCTAAGAAATCCTCAAAATTTTTACAATTTAGTCTGTTTATTTGGACAAGCTTATCTCTTACTATCATTACATTATTGTCATTGATTTTAAAACTTATTCCTTTTTTAATTTCATTTTCTGATATTTCTTTATTTTGATCATCACCAAGCAAAGTAAATTTAATATCATTTATTTTTGCCAAACGCTTTTCTATATTTTCCAAAAGCTTTGCCATATCAATTATTTCTGGAAGTGTAGCATCAATAACATCAACTATATTCATATTAAACCTCTTCTTTTTTCATTTTTTTTGATAAATAATTAAATGTTAACATAA
>JAAVBN010000032.1 GCA_014803545.1 bacterium
TTGATAATTGAGGAAGATATAAAAAATTTTAACTAATAAGGAGGTAAATAAAAATGCAACAACTAACAAAAACTTTACAGTCAGAAAATGGCACACCCGACACCCCGCACCCGCGGGTGTGCCATAAAGCCTTACGGCTTTGATAATTGATGAAGATATGAAAATTTATTAATACAAAAAATTTAACTAAAAATGAAAGGAAAAAACAATGTTAAATAAAAATAAAATCTTAATCTTAACCGCAATGGGTATCATCACTAATCTACCCTCAAACTCTAACGCCCAAACTTTCTATCAGTGTATGCCAATAATATGTAATTCGGGGGAATATCTAGATTCGAAAGAAAACAAATGTAAGACATGTCCAGATGGGTATTATCAGACGGCAAATAACCATATAGAGCAATCGTGTCAGCCTTGTAAGACAGTTACTGTATATTATGATAGATGGTATGATAAATCTCCTTATACTTATACAGTCTCATCAGCTGTATCAGCAAATTTTCAATATGAAAAAACTTATAATTGTAATTTTGGTGCTTCTTCCAAGTCAGCTTGTATGCTTTATGGTGCATATGGTTCAGGAAGAATAGATTCAAATGTGTTTTCATATAAAAATCAAAATTTTAAAATGATATGTGATAAAGAAACAGGAAAAGTATGTGCTATAGGAGCAAGAACAATTTGCTTATAGTGTAAAATACCCCCTCCAACCAGAGGGGATTTTTTTACTTTCCCAAACAGAAATGTGAGAATATTTCATCAAGAAGTTCGTTAAAATATACTTGCCCCGTGATTGCGCCAATCTCTGCCACAGCAATGCGAATATGCTCCACCTTTAAATCAATCGCCTCCGTCTTTATCGCCTGCGACAACTCCTCCACACAATTTGAAAGTGCAACTTTATACCTTTGTTGTGACATAGTTATATCATTTGAAAACACCATCTTTTCCTTTATCTTTTTTGTAAGTATTTTCCAAAATTTTTCAAAGTTTTCCCCACTTTTAACTGACATAGGAATTATATTTAAACCATCAATGGAAACATTTTTTTTCTTATCAATTTTATTAAGGATAAGAATTGTGTCCGCGTCAATTTTCTTTTTATCAATGGATTTAAGGTTGTCCACAACATAAATTTTTATATCTGCAAGCTTTGCAATTTTATTTGCTTTAAGGATACCTTTTTTTTCAATTTTATCTTTCGTTTTTTCATTAAGACCAGCCGTATCCGAAAGATTTATTTTAAACCCATTAATATCAAGTGAAGCATCAATCACATCACGAGTAGTTCCTGCAATAGATGAAACTATCGCCTTGTTTTCACCAATAATTTTATTAAACAAAGATGACTTTCCAACATTCGGCTTTCCAATTATTACAACATTTAAACCGTTTTTAATACGCGTTGCAACAGCCTCCGTTTCAATATGTTTTTTCATCTCAATTATTAAATCAGAAAGAAGTTTATCAGATTTTAAAATTATATCCTCTGGCATTTCATCATCGGAAAAATCAATACTTGCCTCATACCAGGCAAGAATTTTTACCAACTTTTCACGCCAACTTGAATAAAGCTTTGCCTCCTCCCCATTCGCATTTTTAAGGGCGAGTTTTCGTTGAGATTCCGTTTGTGCCTCAATCAAATCTGCAACCGCTTCAACTTGTGTTAAATCAAGCCTTCCATTTAAAAAAGCTTGCTTTGTAAATTCACCAGGCTCTGCAAGACGAACACCCTTGAAACTTCCTAAAACATCATACATCACATCAACAATCGCAATACTGCCATGGGTAAAAAGTTCAACTGTATCCTCCCCAGTATAGGAGGCGGGCGATTTAAAAAATACCGCCATTCCAGTATCAAGAATTTCACCACTTTTTGGATTGTAAAATCCAGAATAAAACATTTTATTAGGAGTAATTTTTTTACCCTTTGTTAATTTTGAAAGTATAGAAAGTGAAGCGGGTCCCGATATACGAAATACCGAAACCCCCGCCTTACCATAAGCCGAACTAAGCGCAAAAATAGTATCTTTTTTTGAAACCATTATTCCTTTATTTCCTTTATCTTCCATATATCTTTTGCATAACTTTTTATCGTCCTGTCGGATGAGAAGAACCCACAATTTGCAACATTGATTAACGCTTTCTGCCACCAAAGTTTTTGATTTCCATAAAGTGCATCAAGTTTAAGTTGCGTATTAACATAACTGTTAAAGTCAGGCAAAATCATATACGTATCATTATTGTTAAAGAAAGCATTCAAAACAGTATCGTGTTTATGCTTGTCCCCATTGGAAAATACACCCGCCTGTATTTGTTCAATAATACGTTGAATACGAGGATTTTTATCATAATATTTTTGTGCATTGTATCCTTTTTCTTTAAGGTTATAAACTTGTTTAGCCGTCAAACCAAAGATAAAGATATTCTTTGCTCCAACTTCCTTTTTAATTTCAACATTTGCACCGTCAAGTGTTCCAATGGTAAGCGCACCATTAAGGGCAAATTTCATATTTCCAGTTCCACTTGCTTCCTTTCCAGCCGTTGAAATTTGTTCACTTATTTCAGTTGCAGGAATTATCATCTGCGCCTTTGTAATATTATAATTTGGAACAAAAACAACCTTTAATAAATCGCGACAACGCTTGTCATTATTAACAACATTTGCCACATCATTAATAAGTGAAATTATATCCTTTGCAACATCATAAGTAGGAGGAGCCTTTCCCGCAAATAAACAAATTTTAGGTTGAAGTCCCTCTGTATCACCATCACAAATTCTGTTGTATCTGTCAATGACTTGAAGAATATTTAAAAACTGTCTTTTGTATTCGTGAATACGCTTTATTTGTGAATCCAAAATAAAATCTGGTGAAAAAGAAAATCCAGTTTCAGCCTTTATCATAGAAAGAAGATGTTCTTTGTTCCTACGTTTAATACGCGCAAACTTTTCCAAAAAGTTTTCATCATTTTTGTATTTCAAAAGTTTTTTAAGTTGATATAAATCAGTAATCCACTTATCCCCAATCGTTTTTGTGATAAGAGAGGAAAGCTCACTATTTGACTCCAACAACCATTTACGTTGAGTAATACCATTCGTTTCATTTATAAATTTACGTGGGAAAAGTTGTGAAAGAAGAAAGAACTCTTTGTTTTTCAAAAGCTTTGAATGAAGTGCAGCAACACCGTTTACCTTGTGTGTCGCAACCATACAAAGGTTTCCCATATTCACAAAATTTTTCTTGTAATTAATAACCTCAATTTGTTCTAATTTAAAATCAGCGACTTTTTCTCTTGCCATTTTCATAAAGTCAGAATTGATTTTTTCAATTATCGCAAAATGATATGGAAGCTCTGATTTGAAAAGAGGAATACCAATTTTTTCCAATGCCTCCGCCATCAATGTATGATTTGTATATGCACAAATTTTATACATTTTCTTATATGCCTCTTCAAATGAAAAAGCATAATCAGTCATAAGTATTCTGATTATTTCAGGAATTGCAAGAGTAGGGTGAGTATCATTTAATTGTACTGCCAAAAAGCTGTCAATTTTATTTATACTTAAACCAGTCTTTCTGAATCTTGCAAACAAATCTTGCACAGAGGCTGATACCAAAACATATTCTTGACGAAGACGAAGCCGACGCCCCTCATCAGTCATATCTGGCGGATATAAAAAGTCAGTAATATTTGTAATTGTTTTCTTTATATCAGGTGCGGATTTATCATTTCTTTCCGCCTCCCAAAGACGAACACGCAAGGTCGCTTTGCCACCATATCCAGGCATCAAAATATCATTTGCATTACATTTGATTTCCTCTGCTGGAAGCCATTTCATAGTTTCAATAGTCGCACCATTTTCAATACGACCGCCAAAGTTTACCTTGTATGAAATATCCTTTCTTTTATCAACAGCAATATTTTTATCCTTTATCCAAAGGTCAGGCTTTTCAACTTGCATACCCTTTTCAATAACTTGCTTATAAATACCACAACGATAAAAAAGTCCATATCCAAATGCAGGAAGGTTAAGTGTTGAAAGTGAATCAAAAAAACACGCAGCCAATCTTCCAAGCCCACCATTTCCAAGTTGTGTTTGTGGCTCCAAGTCAAGCACATCTTCAAGCTTTACACCAAAGGCCTCAAATGCACGACGGAAAATTTCCTTTGCCTTTAAATTAAGTAAAGTTTCTTCGCCAAGCTTGCCAAGCAAATATTCCATAGAAAGATATGCCATAAATTTATTTTTACGGTTAAGGATATTATCCTCTGTTTCATTTGCCGAACTGATAAGCTCGTTATTAATCATTTCAACAAACGCATTATACCAATCACGAACGCTTGCTTGTTTAATAGTTTTATTGCTTGTCTTTGAAAGATAATAAGTTAATCTTTCCTTTACATATTTCAAATTTCTTAATTCTGTATTCATTTTATCCCCTCCAATTTTTTTTATATAAAAATAATGTAGCATATTTTTAAACTTTATGCTATAATTATTTTTAATAATTAACAAAATTTTGGAGGTCGCTATGACAGAAAACCTAACTCAAGAAGAAAAAGAAAAAATTTTACAAGAAGTTTTTTTGGATCAAGCCGCAGAATTAAGACAGTTCAAAGCTGACGATATGGTAAAAAAAGGTGTTGCAAAAACTTTTCGTGAAGCAGCAGAAATGATAAAGGCTGATGAAATTGCAAAACAAGAATTAAGATCAAAAAATAGAACTTTATCAGAGCAAGAAAAAGAGCTTATGGAAGCTATATCCTCAATAAGAAACAATGAAGGATAATTCTTTACAAAATCAAAAGGACGCGGCAAATCCAAATTATTCCGTTTGGGTTTCGGCAAGTGCAGGAACGGGAAAAACAACCGTTCTTGTATCACGCCTTCTTCGTCTTTTTTTATCAAACATTGACCCAACAAAAATATTGTGCCTTACCTACACAAACGCAGGTGCCATTGAAATGCAAGACCGCATTTTTAAAAAGGCACGCTCTTGGGCAATAATAAGCGATGAAGATTTGGAACTTGAAATTAAAAACTTATTTACAACGGATATTGAAAATTTTGATTTTAAAGATTCCAAAATTGATGAACTGAAAATCACCGCTAGAAAACTTTTTTCAAAATTGATTGATAATCCAATACCACTTAAAATTTATACAATACACGCATTCTGCCAATCGGTATTAAAACGCTTTCCAATAGAGGCGGACATCTCACCTCATTTCAAAATTATTGAAACGATAGAGGCGGAAAAACTTTTGCACGAAGCATACAAACAATTCCTTTTGAAAATAAGAAGTAAGCAAAGCAAGGAAGATGTAAACCTCCTATCTCAATTTGAACTTTTAACAAAAAATCTTTCTCAAACAGTTTTTGAAGATTTAATTGATAATATTATATCAGACAGAGAAAAATTTAACACCCTCCTTGATACCTATAAAACAAAGGAAAATATAAAAAAAGCATTATGGGAAAAAACTTTTAAACCCTATAATAATGAAAAATTTGATTGTGAAGAGGAAAGCTTTCTAAAAAATTTTATATCAAAACTTCCAACCGATATTTTGAAAAATTATATTTCCGTATTGGAAAAATCTAAATCAAAAACCGCACAAAAAACATTTGTTGTTTTAAAGGATTTCCTTGTTCTTCCAACTGTTGAAGACAAAGTAAAAAATATTGATTCTTATAAATCTATCTTTTTAACAGATAAAAATAGCATAAGGAAAAACTTGCTTGTAAAGGATGATGCAACCGCAAATCCCCAACTTGATGCTGATGTAAATATAGAAGCAGAACGCATCAAAACAGCATTTGAAATACTTGGCTGTATAAGGACATATAACCTTACCCTTGCCGTGATTGATATTGCGGTTGAGCTAATGAATATATATAAATCGCTTAAAGTAAAAGAAGGTGTGATGGACTTTTCCGACCTTATTGAAACGGTTGAACATTTGTTTAAAAAGCCAAACATTTCCGAATGGATACTTTACAAAATGGACGGAGGAGTTTCCCATATTTTAATTGATGAAGCACAGGATACTTCGCCAATCCAATGGGACATAGTTGATACATTGACGGAGGAATTTTTCACCACCGCAAGAAGTGAAAAAAATATGAAAAGTATCTTTTCCGTTGGCGACAGAAAACAATCAATCTTTGGTTTTCAAGGGGCTGACATCTCCCTTTTTGAAAAATATAAAAAGCATTTTAAAGATAGAGTTGAAAGTGATGGCTTTGTGTTTAAGGATTTACCACTTAATCGCTCTTTCCGATCATGTAAAAATATTTTAAATCTTGTTGATAATGTTTTAAATACATCGGAAAGAGTAAGCGGAGTTTTACTTTCAGGTGAAGAAATTGAACACATCCCACACAGAACCGATTTTGATGGCTATGTTGAACTTATTCCCCTTGCAAAGGCAAAAAAGGATGAAAGCGAAGATTACATAAAACCACCTGTGGAGGTTGTTCATATCTCCAACGCAAAAATAAATATTTCAGATATTATTGCAAAAAAAATAAGACATATTTTGGATAACGATTTTATATCCACAGGCAAAAATTCCAAACGAAAAGTTGAACCAAAGGACATAATGATTCTTGTTCAAAAACGTGATAACAGTAAGTATTTAATTGAAAAATTAAACGAATATAACATCCCATTTTCTGGACAGGATAAATTAAACCTTTCGGAAAATATAGTAGTGGAGGACTTAATCTCTCTTATCAAATTTACACTTTCACCATACGATGATTTAAGCCTTGCCGAGGTTTTAAAATCACCACTTTATAACCTTACCGATGATGACTTGTTTACCCTTTGTTATGAGAGAAAGGGAACTTTGTTTGAGGAGTTAAAATCACATCAAGACTATGAAAAAATTTATAATGAATTATCAGAGTTAGTAGAGCTTTCCCGCATACAAACACCATTTTTGTTTTTTGATTATATTTTAAAGGTAAAGGATAAACGCAAAAATTTCATATCCAGATTCGGTGATGTAATAAACGATGTCCTAAACGAATTTATTCAAAAATGCCTTTATTATGATAAGGAGAAAATGGGTAAATCTATGTTTGATTTCCTTTCTTGGTTTACAAGCAGTAAAATAGAAGTCAAACGCGATATGGAACAAATTAATAATTGCGTCCGCATTATGACCGTTCATGGATCAAAGGGATTGGAAGCACCAATAGTTTTTCTTTTTGATGCAAATGTGAATGACAGCAATTTAAAGGATAAAATTTTATGGGATAATAATCTTCCTTTTGTAAAGGTTGAAAATTTCCAAAATATAAATAGTGATTTTGAAAAAATTTATAACACTCAAAAACAACTTAACGAAGATGAATTTTATCGCCTTCTTTACGTTGCAATGACCCGTGCAAGGGATAAACTTTATATTTCTGGATGGCAAGATTTAAAGGGCGAACATACGAAAAGTTGGTATTCTTGTATAAAGGAAGTTATGGAAAAAACACCAAACAAAGCAACCGATAAAATCCTAACTCTTGCTGGTAAAGAAATTATTGATGATGAAATTTTATACATTGGAAATCCAAATATAAATATTGATAATATAGATTCACAACCACAAAATAACATCGCAAAAATCACAATTCCAAATTATTTATATGCAAAGGAAATTGAGGATATAACGGACGGCGATGATATTACTTCCACTTCTCCATTAATAGGGGAGGTGGAGGAAACAACCTCTCTTAAAAAAGGAAGTATCATTCACAAACTCCTTGAAAACTTCAATGGGAAAAATTTGGAAAACTTTAAAACCTCCGCTTATAAATATCTTGAAAAAATGGATATAGAGGACAAGGAAAAAATCATTACCCAAATTGAAACAATACTTTCTAATTCCGATTTTAATTTTATGTTCGGTAATCAAACCTTTTCCGAAGTTGAAATCGCAATTGAAAATAAAACTTACCGAATTGATAAGCTGGTGATAAGGGATGATGAAATTATAATCATTGATTATAAGACAGATATTAATGTTCCAAATAAGGATAATGTGCCAACAAAATATAAAACTCAACTTTCAAATTATAAAAAAGTTATTGAAAAAATTTATCCACAAAAAAAGGTTAAAACTTTTATCTTGTGGTTTGAAACTGCAAATTTAATGGAAATCATTTAATAAATTTTTTAACTGGAGCATAGGTCTTTCTGTGATACGGACAAATCCCAAACTTTTCTAATGCCTCCAAATGAGCCTTTGTCCCATAGCCCTTGTTTTTGAAAAATTCATAACAAGGAAACTCCTCCCCGATTTTATTTAACAACCTGTCCTTATTAACCTTTGCAATAATGGACGCCGCAGCAATAGAATACGAAAGCGCATCACCACCAATCACACATTGACAAGGGGAAATAGAAGGTGCTTTGTTTCCATCAACCAAAATAATATCAGGATTAAAAGAAATCTTTTCCATTAACTTAAAGTAAGCATTTTTCATCGCAAGAAGTGATGCCTGCAAAATATTTATTTCATCAATAACCTCTGCACTTACATCACACCATTCATACATAAATACATCAGAGGGAAGGGCGGAAAGTTGTGAAAAAATATCCTCCCTCTTTGCCTCACTAATCTTTTTTGAATCATTTATAAGGGAAAGAAGATTTTTTGGAAAAGCCTTTCTGTTTATCCAACAACACGCCGCAACCACAGGTCCCGCAAGACAACCGCGTCCCGCCTCATCAATTCCAAAACATACGGAGTTTTCACCAAAACTATTTTCAATATCAAAGGAAATAATCTTACTCATTTTAAATTTCAGGACTTTCTACTTCATTTCCATTGTCATCTAATAAAACTTCATCTGTTGTCTGTGATAAAGTTTCCACATTTTCAATTTCATCATCAGATTTGGTTTCTGATAACTTTTCATTTTCCTCTAAATATTCCTCCAAATACTCAATCTCTTCCTCTGTATAATTATTAATAGGAATATCACCTTTGCTTATATACATAGGCCATCTGTCATTTACAATTTCATCAAGAGATTCTGATACTTGATTAAGCTTGTTCCTGTAAATCCAAAAATTCGCCATCACACGCTTTATATAAATACGACTTTCTTTAAGATTTATTGCTTCAATAAAAAACAAAGGATCATTCTCAGGATTTATAATTCGTTCTTCCTGTCTTTTAAGATTGCCAGGTCCAGCATTGTAAGCAAGTAAAAACTTAAACAAGTTTCCATTTATGTTTGGAAAGGCAAGCAAATATTCAATATACATTTGCCCAATTTTTAAATTAAGTTCTACATCAAACAATTTTGATTTTCCCTTTTTCCCAAGACTTGAATCCTTTGTAATAAAAGATGCAGTTGAAGGCATAATTTGCATCAACCCCCTTGCTCCAACAGCAGATTTTGCCTTTGGATTAAAGCGAGATTCTTGCCTTATCAAGGCATTAAGCAAGGCTTTATCAACACTCCACCCATCTTTTAATTCCACATCAATAGTAGGATAAACACACGTCGCAAAAGTGTTATGATTTACATACTCCTTTTTATAGTTAGAAACATTTATAGAAAGATGAGGCATCTTTGCAACCTCCGACACGGCCAAAACCGCATTAATAAGATCATCAGAGTAATCATTGCTTGCCGTATTAATTAAAAATTTGAGTTCGCTACTTGCTTCCTCTTTCATATCAAGTTGTAAAAGAGCAAGCGCCCGCACGCCACCTTGCCAGGAAATAATTTCACGTGCATTTTGTAAAGTTAGGGTAGGTTCCTCCCAATTTATTTCCAATTTTTTGTTAAGCTTTTTATTCGCCAACACTCCATAAAAAGTTTTTGGATACATACTTGCAGTTTCCAAAAATATTTCGCCATCATCTTTATCATCAGAATTTTCAATCCTTTCATTTGCACGCCATGCCCAATATGCCGCAGCCGATAAAACTTCAATCGGCACTTTTTTTGTAAAGGCAATATTTTTGAAGTAATCACGGGATAATTTGTAATCACCCTTTCTCCAATAGCTAAGTCCCAAGGCCCAATTTGCAAGATAAAAATTTAATTCTTTTGCAGGCTCGCTTCCCCAAAGTATAGCCAAGTCATCTTCGTTTGCAAGGAAGTAAGCAAAGGCAAGATATGCCTCCATCCTTAAATAATCATCACGTTTAAAAAGCTTTTTAGCATGCGGATTTTCCAAAATTTGCCGAGCATTTTTTGTATATCCTTGTTTCAAACGGCGATTGAAAATTTTAATCATATAAGCAACTTCGTCGCAATCCTTTTTTTGAAGTTTCTTATACGAATTTTGAATCATTTGATAAGAGTTTTTGTAATCATCATCAATAAAATATTGCGTTTTAGATGCTTCCTTCAAAGGTTTTTTAAGCTCCTTTTTCGCACCCTTTTTAAGACCAAGATTGTAAATATCCATCGCATTAGGATAATCAGAATATTTGTTAAGCCATTCCTTTATTTCATTAAATGGAGTTTTGTAATATGGACTCATATATCTTTGATATAAAACATAACCCATAAGAGAGTCATTTTTAATCTTTTTTATGCTCTTATCCGCATCAGCCCATCTTCCCTTTTCTTGAAGTTCAAATATCTTTTTATAATTTTTTACATCGCTGTCATAAAGCACAGTTGGAAGATTCGCCCAAACATTACCATTTGTTATAAATAAAAAAATAACAACATAAAATGTTTTACGAATAAAATTATAAAGTTTTTTGTTCATTATAATAAAAAAGGGCAATTCCGTATATAACAAAAATTGCCCAAATGTTTTGTGTTAATTAACTTCTTCTTGAATATAAAAATGAAATAACCAAAGGAAGAAATATCATATGTAGGAATTGTTCCAAAATTAAACCACTTGATTGTCCAGCCAAAACTAACCAATCTAATGTTTTAAATATAACTGCGAATATAACAGTTGCAACAAATGGTCCCCATTTTTTATTTGAAAAGAAACCTGCAATTATAAATACAAGCATTCCCAAATAAATAAAATCAGAAAAACAACTTCCTGGGATTGTGTTAAGTAATAAAGCTCTAAAATTTGAATACATTTTTTTACTCCTTTTTTTTGATACATAATTAATTTATACCAGAAAAGACTCTCTTGCAAGCATATTTTAAATTTTATTTTACTTTTTACAAAAAATATGCTTTTATAAAAGAAATAAAAAAAATAGAGGCCTATTATGTCAAAAATTAACAGAAAATCCGAACTTTTATTACCCGCAGGTTCATATTCAAGATTAAAAACAGCATTTTTATATGGTGCAGATGTAGTTTATGCGGGAACCCCAGATATGAGTTTAAGGGCAAAGGCAAAAATCACCCTTGATGAAATGAAGGAAAGTATAGATTACGCCCATTCAATCGGTAAAAAAATTTATTTGGCAGTCAACCTTTATACTCATAATAAGGATATTGATAAACTTCCCGTTTTTGCCGATACATTACGAAAGTTAAATCCCGATGGCTTGATAATTGCTGATGCTGGTGTGTTTAGATTTATGCGAAATGCCATCCCAGAAATTCCACTTCACGTTTCAACACAGGCAAACGTATGCTCGTTTGAAACTGCAATGTTTTGGTATGACATAGGTGCAAAACTTTGCGTCCTTGGTCGTGAAGTAAGCTTTGAAGAATTAAAGGAAATAAGAGAGCGTGTTGCCCCAGATTTAAAACTTGAAACTTTCATACACGGAAGTATGTGTATGAGCTATTCTGGACGTTGCCTTCTTTCCAACTTTTTAACAGAAAGAAGTTCTAATCAGGGAAATTGCGCCCACTGTTGCAGATGGAATTACAAAATGTATGTCCGCCCACGCGAAGAATTAATTGAAACAGGAATTATAAAGGAGGAGGCTTCAAGGCTTGGTATAGATATAAACTCCGACACAATGAAACTTTTTGATTTTTATTTGGAGGAAGCCGAACGCAAAGGCGAATTTATGGAACTTTGTGAAGATGACAAAGGCGCCTATATTATGAACTCAAAGGACTTATGCTTAATGCCAAAGCTTGATAAACTCCTTGATATTGGAATTGATTCGCTTAAAGTAGAGGGCAGAAATAAATCTGAATATTACGCAGGTATCACAGCCCACGCATACAGCAATGCAATAGATGCTTACTATAATAATCCAGACAATTGGGATTACAAACCATATATGGAAGAATTAAATACCTTGCAAAACAGAGGCTACACATACGGATTCTTTGACGGTCATTTAACTCATCACGCAATGGATTATGAAACAACTCGCTCTAACGGTAATTACAGATTCACTGCACAAATAACAGGTCAAACCGCAGATGGTTTAATCCTTGATGTGAAAAATTCTTTTGCAAATGGTGATACATTAGAATTTGTTTCTCCATCAAGATTGTCCGCATATAATGTAAAAGTCAGCCACATAATCAATATGAAAAACAATGAAAAATTGGAACACGCAACCGTTGCAACAAAACCTGTTCTTTTCCCATTTGAAAATTTTGATATGCCAAAGGATGAGGTTTTAAAACTCTTTCCAACATATACAATAATCCGAAAAAAATACGATTAAGTAGTATGAGGAATTTATTATTATTGCCTGTTTTTTGATTCTCTATTATCCTGTGTATAGTTGTAGAATTTAAAATTCTATTTCTAATATTAACACAAAGAAAAGGAGAAAAAATATGACAGTAGGAACTCGTTATCCAACATTGGCTTTCCACACAGGTGGTGCTGGTCAAGCTGACGATGGTATACCACCACAACCATTTGAAACATTTTGTTATGACAGCGCATTATTAGAAGCAAAAATCCAAGACTTCAATGTCGTGCCATACACATCTGTTTTACCACCAGAATTATATAATAATATAGTTCCAGTTGATCAAGTAAAAGATCAATTCAAACATGGTGCAGTTTTGGAAGTAATCATCGCTGGCAACGGCGCAAAATTAGAAGAACACAAAGCTATTGCAACAGGTGTTGGTATAGTTTGGGGCAAGGATAAACAAGGAAATTTCCTTGGTGGTTGGGCCGCAGAATATGTTGAATATTTTGATACCTATATCAATGATGAAATTGCAAAGTCCCATGCTGAAATGTGGCTTACAAAATCATTAAACCACGAACTTGAATTAAGAGGTGTGGATAAACATAGTGAATTCCAATTCTTCCACAACTACTTAAATATCACACAAAATTTTGGTTATTGCTTAACTGCACTCGGATTTTTAAATTTTGAGTACGCAGCACCAGCAATCCCAAGATAATAATTCAAAGGGGCAAAGGGGAAGCGATGCCGAAAGCACTTCCCCAATTTTTAACTTTTTATCAAGGAGAAAATTATGTTCAAATCAAAATCAAAAACAAAATCAACTTCCTCCGACAAATTAGGAGTATTAGGTCTTGCCGCCATAGTCATAAGCTCTATGATAGGAGGCGGTATATACAGTCTTCCACAAAATATGGCACAAGCTGCATCAGTCGGTGCCGTTCTTTTGGCCTGGGTTGTAACAGGTATAGGAATGTATTTCGTTGCAAACACATTCCGAATTTTATCAACCGTAAAACCAAAATTAACCTCTGGTATTTATATGTATAGCCGTGAAGGTTTTGGAAATTATATGGGCTTCAATATTGGGTGGAGCTATTGGCTTTGCCAAATATTTGGAAACGTAGGATATGCAGTCATCACAATGGACGCCCTTAATTATTTTTTCCCAGGCACATTCACAGGCGGAAATAATCTTTATTCAATAATAGGCGGTTCAATCTTAATATGGGGTTTCAATATCCTTGTATTAAGAGGAGTAAAGCAAGCAACAATTATAAACTTAATTGCAACAGTATTTAAAATAGTTCCACTTATTTTATTCATAATAGTTTTAATATTTATGTTTAATATAGACAGATTTGATTTTGATTTCTGGGGCGAAGGCATTTTGGGAAAAACAAAATCATTGGGTTCAATCGGCGCACAACTTAAAAGCACTATGCTTGTAACACTTTGGGCATTCATTGGTATAGAAGGAGCAGTCGTTCTTTCAAGTCGTGCAAAAAGTCAAGACACAGTGTCAAAGGCAACCTTGCTTGGTTTCCTTGGTTGCTTGATAATCTATGTATTATTATCAGTAGTTCCATACGGATTTTTAAGCCAAGCACAACTTGCAACAATTTCAAATCCATCAACCGCAGGTATTTTAAAATTAGCCGTAGGCTCATGGGGTGCATGGATTATGAACATAGGACTTCTTGTCGCTGTTCTTGCAAGCTGGCTCGCATGGACTTTGATAGTAATAGAAATGCCTTATGCAATGGCACAAAACAGAACATTCCCAAAGGTCTTTGCAAAATCAAATAAAAACGATACACCAAATGTTTCACTTTGGGTCACAAGTATAATAATGCAACTTGCAATGTTCCTTGTGTATTTTTCAAGCAACGCATGGAACACAATGTTAAGTATTACAAGCGTGATGGTGCTTCCTGCATACTTGGCATCAACTTGCTACCTTTGGAAAATATGTGAAGACGGAGAATTTAATACAAAGGCAGGTATAGGAAGAGCATTCGCACTTTTCACATCTGTTATGGGAACTTTATATGCTCTTTGGTTAATTTATGCCGCAGGTTTAAAATACTTACTTCTTGCAGTAGTCTTTATCGCAGTTGGTATCCCTGTATATATATGGGCAAGAAAGGAAGTTTCAAGAAAAGGTTCTGTATTTACAAGCTGTGAAAAATGTCTTGTCGGAATTATTCTTTTGATTTCCATAGTTGCGATATACATATTTGCACGTGGAATAATCAGTGTTTAATTATAAGGACAGGGGGATTTAAATTCCCCCTTTAAAGGAGTTTTAAATGTTAAAATCAAAATATTTATTAGCTTTAAGTTTTTTAATTCCAAACATCGCTTTTTCTCAAGTAGTGTATATGGATGAAGTTGACACATACGAATATGAAATACCTATACACGCATACAGCGAAAAAAATGTTAATGATAAAACTAAATACACAAAGATAAGAGAAGATGGAGCAGAGAGTGAAAGTTGGGAAGAAGCCTATGCCGATTTCAAAAAGTCATTAACTGAAAATTACGGACTTTCCTATTCCTTAACATCATCTATTTTGGCACAAAGAGGAACTCCTCACGGTAAAGGAACCGCAATCCAATTTCAACTTTACCCAACAATAAGTTGGCAAGCATATAACGGAGAATATGGAACAGGAACCTTAAACATTGCATACAATCCAGTTCGTTATTGGAATTCTACATCGGGCGAAGATTTATCAAATAATATAAATGTAGTATCTGCAGTCAATGATTCCACGACAAAGGGTAATACATTCAGCGACCTAAACTTCACACATCAATTTGCAGGTTCTCTAAACTGGCTTGCAATAACTGTTGGACAGTTCGGCTTGTCCGCATTTGATGGAACTTCTTATGATTCCAACCAACAGGTAAACTTCTTAAACTATGCACTTTCACAAAATGCAACTTCCAGCTATCCAACCGCAAGTTTGGGAACTTATCTTACATTCACACTTAATCCCGAATGGCAAATAATAGCAGGTATGCAAGACGCCCATAATATAAATGGAACATCTATCAGTAGTTCCGATTTCGGAAAGGGCGAATATACAAGTTTCGCAAGCATTTCTTACACTCCAACAATAAAAAATTTAGGAAGCGGAGAATACTCAATCCTTGTTTTTAATCAACCAAGTGTAGAGGAGCAAAGAGGAACCTCCAACGGATTTTCTATAAATGCGGAACAAATATTAAATGACACCTATACCGTGTTTGGAAGAATTTCTGCGGTAAAAGATTCACCAGAGGAAATAACACAAACTTATGTAATCGGTGGCATAATGAATAATCCATTCAAAAGAAATCAACTTGATCAAATCGGTCTTGCTGCAAGCTTGAATAAAGTTAATAAAGATGTAGTAGGAGATGAGGCACGAAATTATGAAACGGTCCTTGAAACCTATTGGGCGGTAGGTGTTGGCAACTGGCTAACTATTACCCCAGATTTCCAATTCTATATTCACCCAGCACTTGACCAAAGTCAAAATTTTGCAACCGTTTCAAGTATAAGAACAACATTTATGTTTTAATAAAAAGGAGGAAATTATGGAAGAAACATTTACACATTTTTCATTTCCAATTATTGGAAGTATTGCACCATCATTTGAAGCAGAAACTACCCAAGGCAACATAAGTTTCCCAAATGATTATAAGGGAAAATGGATAATACTTTTTTCCCACCCATCAGATTTTACCCCAGTATGCACAACCGAGTTTATGACTTTTGCAACAATGAGCGAAGAATTTGAAGCCCTAAATACTCAGCTTGTCGGACTTTCCATTGATGGAATAACAAGCCACATTGCATGGCTAAGAGCGATAAAGGAAAAGATAGAATTTAAAGGTATGAAAAATGTCTGTGTAAAATTCCCACTTATCGCCGATTTGAAAATGGATATTGCAAAAAAATATGGTATGATACAAGAAAGCTCATCCGATACAAAAACTGTCCGCGCAGTCTTTATCATTGATCCAGATTCAAAAGTCCGTGCAATATTTTACTACCCATCTTCGGTAGGAAGAAATATAGAGGAAATAAAAAGAACCTTAATGGCACTTCAAACCTCCGACGGATTCAAAGTTTCTATCCCAGTCAATTGGCAACCAGGAGATGACGTTATCATCCCAACGGAAAATACTTGTCAAGGAGCAATGTCCGCCATAGATAGCGAAGATAAAACTTGTTCCGATTGGTTCTTATGCACAAAAAGATTGCCAAAGGAACGTGTCCTTAAAAAACTTTTGGATAATAAAAAAGAGTAAAAAAAAAGCCCTACGAGAATAGGGCTTTTGATAACTTAATAAATATTTTGAAGCTCTATTATACGCTCTTTTATTTTTTTTAGTTTACATTCTAAGATATTATTTCCTGCATTACTGGAATTAAAATTTATATTTACATTACAGTAGGAATCTGTATATTGTTTCCAATAGGTTTGAGAATTTTCAAGACGTTGTTTTTCAGAACCTTTCCCCTCATTAAATTCATCTTTATAAATAATTTTTTCAGATTCTTCTAATTTCTTATTATAAATATTATTCATTATTGTTTCACATTTTTTTACCATATTATTAAAACAATCATTTATTGCCATATTGATACCACAAGTATTATTTAAACACTCTGTTAATTGTTTGTTGTCATCTAATTCACAAGTTAAATTTTCCATTATTTTCTTTAACTCACCCCAATCATCATTTTTGCAAGCAGGATTTGCAAATACATTTAATGATAATATTGAAAATATAGTAAGAAATGTTAGTAATTTCCATCTGAATAAATTTCCCATTCTTTTTCTCTCCTGTCTTTTAAGGCCTCTTTGAATACCCCATTTGAAGTATTCCATTCTTTAAATTCACTTTCTAATGTTTTACCAGTTATTGGATTAAATTCAAGATTTTTATTTATCATATTTATTGTATTTGAATTTGTTACATTTTCACCAGCTCCAACATTAAATATAAACGAAGCTAAGGCATCAACTTTGTTTTGTGATAAAGGAACTTTTATTATTTGATTTAAATCATTCTCAACATTATCTAAATCATTTCTTAATAAGCTTTCAGCTTCATTTTCAGAAATTCCATTTTTAAATTTTTCTAATTCATTGGATTTTATTTTATGTCCATATCCAATAGTTGGGTATTGAGCTCCATCGTCATGAATAAAAAAAGTACCATCTTGATAACTTTTTTTAATATCTCTTTGATAGTTAATATTTCCCTCAAAATTTTTTAATGTATTTATAATTTTATCACTTGTTTTATATCTCTGCATTTTTTCTCCTTTCTTTATAATTATATATCATAAAAACAATAAAAAGTCAAGAACAAAAATGGAACATAATTTTTCCGCACAAGAAAAAAGCCCCACAAGAGTAGGGCCTTTTGAAGTATTTGAAAAAATTTTATTTTTTATCTTCAAATTCTGCATCAACAACCTTTTCACCATTTTCAGCATTGCCACCATTTGGTTGTTCACCTGAGGCCCCCGTCTGCGCTTGGTTTTGTTGATACATAAGTTCGCCAAGTTTCATTGCTGCTTGTGAAAGAGCATCTGTCTTTGCCTTTATTTCATCAACAGTCGCATCTTCTTTTGCAATTATTTCACGAACTTCTTTTATTGAATTTTCCAAAGCAGTCTTTGTCGCTTCATCAACCTTGTCACCAAAATCTTTTAAATTCTTTTCTGTTTGATGAGCAAGAGATTCCGCTTGGTTCACAGCTTCAATTTTCTCTTTTTTCTTTTTATCTTCTGCGGCATTTGCCTCTGCTTCCTTTACCATTTTTTCAATTTCGGCATCAGAAAGTCCACCATCAGATTTAATAGAAATTGCCTGTTCCTTACCAGTTCCCTTATCCTTTGCGGAAACGTGAGTAATACCGTTTGCGTCAATATCAAAAGTAACTTCAATTTGTGGAACACCACGAGGAGCAGCAGGAATACCAACTAAATCAAATGCACCAAGAAGTTTGTTGTCCTGTGCCATTTCACGTTCACCCTGGAATACACGGATAGAAACGGCAGTTTGACCATCTTCTGCGGTAGAGAATACTTGTGATTTCTTTGTTGGTATAGTTGTATTTCTGTCAATAAGACGAGTAAATATACCACCAAGTGTTTCAATACCAAGTGAAAGTGGAGTCACATCAAGAAGAAGGACATCCTTCACATCACCTTTTAAAACACCACCCTGAATTGCTGCACCAATAGCAACAACTTCATCAGGATTTACACCCTTGTGTGGTTCACGACCAAAGAAGTTTTTAACAACTTCTTGAACTTTTGGCATACGAGTTTGACCACCAACAAGCACAACTTCATCAATCTTTGATTTATCAATACCTGCATCGGTCAAAGCCTTTGAGCATGGTTCCAAAGTTCTGTCTATTAAATCAGCAACAAGTGATTCAAGCTTCGCACGTGTAAGTTTTACGTTAAGGTGCTTTGGACCAGTCGCATCAGCAGTTATAAATGGAAGATTTATATCTGTTTGCATAGCTGTTGAAAGCTCAATTTTTGCCTTTTCCGCAGCATCTTTTAATCTTTGAAGTGCAAGTTTATCAGCTTTTAAATCAATGCCATTGTTTTCCTTTTTAAATTCCTCTGCTAAGAAATCAATAATACGGTTATCAAAGTCCTCACCACCAAGGAAGGTATCACCATTTGTGGATTTTACTTCAAAAACACCATCACCAATTTCAAGGATAGACACATCAAATGTTCCTCCACCAAGGTCATATACAGCAATAGTTCCAGACTTTTTCTTATCAAGTCCATAAGCAAGAGCCGCTGCAGTAGGCTCATTTATAATACGAAGAACATTTAAACCTGCGATTTTTCCAGCATCCTTAGTAGCTTGTCTTTGTGAATCGTTAAAATATGCAGGAACAGTAATAACCGCTTCTTCCACCTTTTCACCAAGATAAGCCTCAGCATCTTTTTTAATTTTTGAAAGAATATAAGCGGAAATCTGGGAAGGAGAGTATTTTTTATCCCTTACTTCTACCCAAGCATCGCCATTATCAGCCTTCACGATTTTGTATGGAACAAGCTCTCTATCACGAACAACCATTTTGTCGTCAAATCTACGTCCCATAAGTCTTTTTACAGCATAAATAGTGCTTTCAGGATTGACAATTGCCTGATTCCTTGCAGAAGTTCCAACCAAAACCTCATTTTCATTAATTGCAACAACGGAAGGAGTAGTCCTCTTACCTTCGCTGTTCTCAATAACCTTTGCTTCACCGCCATCCATATAGGCAAAACAAGAGTTAGTAGTTCCTAAATCAATACCTATAACTTTACTCATTTTTTACTCCTTTTATAATAAGTTAATAAAATTACAATTATTGATATAGGGAGCAAAATATATTTTTTCAAGATTTGATTGTAAAATTTTATTGAAAAGACTTTAAAATAAGTGTATTATATAATAAAAAATCATAAAGGAGAGGGAATATGAAAGAAAAAAATAAATCTCTATTAATAACTTCATTAATTTCTGTTTCAATGTCTATAATATCATTTTCTGCAATGTCAGCAGATAGAAATATGGAACATAATAAATTAACAGAGACAATTACAACAGTTAATCAGGAACAAAATACAAATTTTCCAGAGACAGATAATACAAAAGCTTTATATCCATCTGATGTAGATGAAGAATTTAGAATTAAAGAATATAATGAAAGTTTTGTTTTTTATGATGCAGATAATAATCCAATAAATACTGATGATTCTGTAAAAGTAGCAACATATAATGAAAATGTTGGTTATAAACTTTACAATGACACTGTAAGTGATACAGGTTTTATTACTGGTCATAAAGAAGTTGAAGATGCAGGAAACGGTGTTAATGCTGGACGTTTTTTTAGATATTGGAATCCTTCAGCAAAAAGTGTAGCTAGTAGAGGTTTTCAACATGAATATAATAATGATGGACAATATTCTCCATCTTTCCCAAAGCTTTGTTATACAGGAGCAACAAAACCTTATCCAACAGAAAATACGAAAATAACTAGAAATGGTGTTAAAGTACCAAGTACTCCACTGATTCGTTTGGCATCAGTTGGGGGGGATAAAAATAATGCAAATCAAATGAAATATAATGGTCGGTATGATTTTTTTATGCCAGTTGTTAGTATAAATGATGCAAACGTTATTAAGAACGCTGGTATCACAGATGCTATTTGGACAAATACAACTAATAGTAATGTTTTAAAAAATAATGTTTTAATCTGTAATACAAAAGATAACAAATGTTCTTTTACCTGGACAGGTAGTTGTTTCAAAATAAATCCTCTTGGTGCAATTAAGTTAGCGAATCCAGATAATACAACAACAGGTTATAATTATATAACAGGAGATAATACTAAAATTGTAAATTGTTCCACTAAATCAACAACAGCTTGTGCCGATGCTGATGTTAAATCATTTAAAGGAAACAGCTCTGATGAAGCATACCGAATCTCTCAATTCGTAAAGCTTGATATTGATGGAAATACTGATCTTATTGAGATTCCACAACAAACATGTTATAAATGTTTGAATGTGCAAACAACAGGAGTGGAAGATACCTCTTGTAGTTATATAGTAAATGAGGTTTTCAAAGCAAAGAAAGGCGATTGCGCAGCAACAGTTGCAGCTTTGGCTACGAATCCTCGTATAGTAAAAGATTATTTGCCAGCAAATATGAATAATGAATACAATTGTAAAAGTTGTTTATGTAAGATAGAAGGTTTATTAAAAGCAAAGGGCTGCAATTAGTAAACTTAATACTGGAAAAAACACTTAAAATTTATTTTTAAGTGTTTTTTTTATGCAAAAAGAGCCAGTTGGCGTTAACCTTCTGGCTCTTTTTTAGGATATTAATGAAAAATAACAAATGGTGCTACTGGTGAGAATCGGACTCACGACCTCACCCTTACCAAGGGTGCGCTCTACCACTGAGCCACAGTAGCATTGCAAATAAAAATATGATATATTATAATTAAAGTCAAGATTATTGTTATAAAATAGTTGATTTTATACTTATTTTTGAAATAATATTTTTAGGTAAAGAATATTTCAATTTGGTATATTCTTAAAAAGGATATAAAATATATAATGTAAGATTAATTAATAAGAGAGAAAAATATGAAAAAATCTATATATTCAAATAATTATAAATATTTATTACAACTACTTGTTATGACAAGAAAAATAAAAAATGTTACACAAAAGGATATTGCAGATAAATTGGAATACCCTCAATGTGTAATAAGCAGAATTGAAACAGGAGAAAGACGTATTGATGTCGTGGAATTTATTGAAATTGCAAATGCAATAGGTTGCGATCCTTTAACTCTGTTGGAAGAATTAATTAAAAATTGGAAATCATAAAATAATAAAAATCTATAAGATTAAAGAATGGTGGGAATTGATGGACTCGAACCAACGACCGCCCCGTTATGAGCGGGGAGCTCTAACCAACTGAGCTAAATTCCCACAGAATGCATCCTATTATATGTTATTCTTTTTTAAATTGCAAATAAAAATTTCTATTTTTTATAGAAACAAATAAAGTAAATATCAAAACAGATTTTTTAAATGCGATTTTATCTTTGGTGGGTGATGGGGGATTCGAACCCCCGACCCACTGATTAAGAGTCAGTTGCTCTACCAACTGAGCTAATCACCCATAAAGATTTTATAAGTATAAATGCTTTTATCCCTAATTTCAAGAGAATTTTTATATTTAATATTTTTACAACTTTTAATTGCAAATAAAGGGGCGAAAATGCCCCCTATATTATTTCTTATCCATAACTTCCTTTACCCATTTTGAAAGGTTTTTTGTGGAATTTCCATAAACGACATAGGCATTTTGTTCAATATCACAATCTTTGCAAAGTTTGGATAGGTCGGATATTGTTCTATCTTGTCCGCCACCGCCATGTGTGATAAATGGTATTATTTTTTTACCAGATAAGTCATTTTCAGATACAAATGTGCGAACAGGCACAGAAGCAGTCCCCCACCAAACTGGTGTTCCAATAAATATAGTGTCATATTGATTTATGTTTTCAACCTTTGCCTTCAAAGGAGGAAGTGTTCCATCATTTAATTGTTTTTTTGCAAGTGTTGTTTGTTCATTATAATTAGTTGGATATGGAGTCTTTAATTCAATTTCAAATAAATCTCCATTGGTTTCCTTTTGAATACCTTCGGCAACTTCTTTTGTATTACCACTTAATGAATAATAGGCAATTAATGTTTTGGCATTTACTTGTGTTGATAAAAGAACACTTGCAATACCAGTAATAAGTGTTTTTCTCATTTTCTTTCCTTTCTTTATAGTTAACGATTCTATATATCAATCTTACAAGTTAAAGTTAACTCTAAGTCAAGTATTTTTTTAATTTTTTATTGACTTAGAGTATACTTTAAGTCATTATATTATGTAAATTATTAAAGGAGTAGATATGGTTTACACAATAGGACAAATTGCAAAGAAAACAGGACTAACAACACATACTTTGCGTTTTTATGATAAGGAAGGATTGCTTCCCAATGTTAAAAGAACATCTTCGGGAATAAGATATTTTTCCGATGATGATATAAACTGGCTTGTTGTTTTGGAATGTTTAAAATCTACGGGACTTTCATTAAAGGATATTAAACATTATATAGATTTATACAAGCTTGGAAATAAAACATTAAAGGAAAGATTGGAAATTTTCAAAACTCAAAAAACTCATATAGAGGAACAAATAAATTCATTAAAAGAGAATATGAAAAAAATTGATTTTAAAATTAAATATTATAAGGAGGCAATCAAAAATGGTGAGGAAAATATTTATGAAAGAAATTCTCATTTAGCAAAAGAAAGAAATAGAGTTTTAAAGTTTAAATAGAGTTAAGAGGTTATTATGCAACATAAATTTTTTAAAATAGGTTTTTTATTTGCTTTCATTACTTGTATATGTTTTTTCATATATGTTTTTTTTATTCCAGTAAGTCCCAATAAAAAGATTATTGTTGAAATAAAGGAGGGCGATAGACTTAATCTTGTCGCTGATAATCTTTATAACGATGGTGTTATAAATTCAAAGTTTTTATTTAAGGTCTGGATGTATCTTACCTGGAATCAAAATAAAATAAAGATAGGTGAATACGAAATCAACCCTTCATCAACACTAAGTCAGATTAAATCTGTTATCACAAGTGGCCGAATGTATAATAAATATATTACTATTCCCGAGGGCTTAACAGTAAAGCAAATTTTTGAAATCTTAAATGACTGTAATGATTTGAATGGAAAAATTACTGAAAGTGTAGAGGAGGGGTATTTGCTTCCCCAAACTTACGCATATAATAAAACTATTTCCAAAAATGATTTGGTCGTAAAAATGAAAAAGGCTATGGAGGAAGTTATTAATAAGGAATGGGAGACAAGAGATGAAGGACTTCCATTTAAAAATAAAAAAGAGGCAATAATCCTTGCATCAGTTGTGGAAAAGGAAACGGGCCTTGCCGAGGAGCGTGGCTTAGTTGCATCTGTTTTTATCAACAGACTTAATAATAATTGGCGATTACAAAGCGACCCAACCGTCATTTATACTTTGACTAATAAGTATGGAAATATGATGGGAAAAAAGCTTTATAAAAAGGATTTGGAAAAGGAAACTCCTTATAATACTTATAAAATAAAGGGACTTCCAGTAGGAGCAATTGCCAACCCTGGCATTGATAGTATAAGGGCGGTTCTTCACCCTGTGAAATCTGATTATTTCTATTTCGTAGCAGATGGAAACGGCGGACATAAATTTGCAAAAACACTTGAAGAGCATGAGAGAAATAGAGCAAAATGGAAAGAAATAAGAGATAAATAATATTTTTATAAAAAATACTTGACTATGGTCTTTTTTATGGTATTATATGTTGCTATAAAGCATTTTGCTTTGGGTGTTTAGCTCAGCTGGTAGAGCAACTGACTTTTAATCAGTGGGTCACAGGTTCAAGTCCTGTAACACCCACCAAAGTTTGAAAATCCTCCGTATGGGGGATTTTTTTTTGTTATTGGAGAAGGGGGTTCTGATTTTATAGGAAGATAGGAAAAGAATCATAAAAGATAAAAAAGACTTGCAAAAATGGGATATGGGTAGTAAATTCTGTTTCAAAATAGACTAAATAGGAATAAAAATGTCTAAAAATAGAAATAAAGATTTTACTTTTATGAGAAAATTTTGCAAAAAATTTTTAGTAAATTACGTTTCATTTTATCTGATATTTTCGCCGATATTTTCGTCAAAAATTTTGGCGCAAAGTTTGCCGATAAATCCAGTAAGTGGTGGCGATATGGGTGCACCGTCAAACAATATTCCAGTATTAAATATAGCAAAACCAAGCGATGCTGGGGTATCGGTTAATAAATTTAAAGATTTTAATGTCGGGCAAGAGGGGTTGATTATAAACAACCTTAATTTGCAAAATTATAATTTCAATTACAGATCAGAATTAAGTGGGGAGCACATAGAGTTCAACCGTAATTTTCGTGATGGTGATGCGGCGAAAATTATTCTTAACGAAGTGGTGTCGGGAAACCCAACATCTCTTCTTGGCACAACGGAAATTTATGGACGCAAGGCGGATTACATAGTTGCAAATCCAAACGGAATAACTTGTGTCGGTTGCGGATTTATAAATACCTCGCGACTTTCACTTATCACGGGAAGCTCAAATATAAAAAACGGGGACATAGAAAGTTTTACAATCTCGCCCAATGCTGTATTAAGGATAGAAGGTAATAGTGTAGGAAGCTTTGGACTTTATTCGCCAAGCTCAGCTGACCTTGTATCAAATGTGATAAAGATAAGTGGAGAGATTCAAACTCCAGAGGATTTAAGGATATTCCAAGGCGATAAAAGTTTTGATTGGAAGAATTTCTCTATTACCTCCTCGGAAAATATAGGAAGTGATATAGCTCTTGATGTATCAGCCCTCGGTGGGATGAAGGCAAACAATATATATGTGGTTGCGACAGGCAAAGGTTTTGGTGTAAATCTTGGCGGTGATGTTGTTGCAAACGGTAATATAGAGATAACATCAGCGGGTGAAATAAAGGTAAAAAATGCGATTGCAAATAATAATGTGATAATGCAAGCTTCAAAAAAAATAACTGCCGAAAACGGAAATATTGTTGCAAATAATGTCTTGATTGATGCGGATAATTTGGAAAACAAATCAAACATAGTGGCAAGTGATGACATCTATATCAATACAAAAAATGATGTAAAAAATATTGGCAAAATAAGAGCTGATAATTTATTTTTAAGTGCAAAGGATATACATAATTACGGACAGATTTTATCAAACAAAGATATGGAAATTTTGACCTCCAATAACCTTATTAACTATCGCGCAAGTGGGATTTTGGCGGGTGGAAATATATTTTTAAAAATCGCAAACAACCTTATAAATTACAAGGCGGATATTTATGCTGGCGGTGATTTGGTGGTGGAAGGTCGTGAAGATATTGAAAATAATTTTACGGATATAAATCCTGATACCGTGTATGATAATCCATATGTTGAAAAGGAAGTAATAGACAGTGTTAATGTGGACAATAAGCAAATAACCTTTGATGATGAAAGTGAAGAAGATGAAGGTGCGGTTATAATACTTTCAAACGGTGAAAAAATAAAATTACCTGACGATGCTTTCAGTGGCGATAATGTAAAATCTGGCGACAGCTATGAATATATGGGTTATACATTTATAGTAGGTGAGGAGGTAGTAGGCGAGGAAGAAATTCCAAATCCCGAATATGAAAAATGTGAAAACGATTGTGAAGGTATTCCACAAACTATAAAGAAAAAAACTTATAAATACATCGGTGATGAAGTTTTAACTATAAAAGATTCTGATGGTAATAACATAGGCTATACTTATGAGGAAATAGAATCAGAAGGTGATATTGATGAGGAGTTAGGTGTTTTAAATAATACAGCCGTTATCCAAAGTGATACGTTGAATGGGTATCAAAATAATTTTCCCGATTATAATTTTAATAACAATTTTTTAAATAACTTTGTGAACCTTGCTGGTCGTATTGAAGCAAAGGGAAACATAGAAATAAATGCAAACAATATTGTAAATAAATCATTTGATATAAATACTGGTGCAAATGGTGTAAGTTTATCTTATGATAAGAAAAGAAGTAGTGCTTGTGGTTGGATTTGTGGTTGGAAAGAGCTTGGCAGATACAAGATAGAAAGTGTTAATCTTGATGGCATTGCTGGAATTATAAAAAGTGGTGCGGACTTAATTTTAAATGCAAATAAAATCCTTAATCAAAGTTCAATAATTTCATCAGACGAAAATATAATTTTAAAGGCAAAGGATATTTCAAATATTACGACAAGTGATGTTGTTGCTCTGGCAATTTTGATGCAAAGAAAAAAGATTTCAACCAAACATGGTAAAATAAGAAAGAAAACTTATAACAGAACAGATTATGATAAAAAAAGATATTATTCCAAACAACGCTCAACCATACTTGCAGGTAAAAATTTAAGTATAAAGTCAGATACCCTTAAAAATGATCAGGATCTTAACCCAACATCTGGTATAGTCGCAACCGTTGATAATCCTAATATAGTGGACGGGAAAATTTCGGTGGATATAAATCTTCCTGTTGGTGATAATGGACTTTTTAAAGTTTCAGATAACGGTAAATATTTGGTGGAAACTAATGTCCCATTTATTGATGCCACCGATTATGTCGGAAGCGATTATTTCTTTAAGGGCAAGGGTTCACTTTTCAACGGCGTTGATACAAATAAAATTATCGGCGATCCTGCCTATGAAACAAAACTTGTAATGGATGCGATTGTAAAGGCAACGGGCGAACATTATTTGGAAAATGACGGAAGTATCGGAAGCGATACCGACCAAATGAAAGCCCTTTACGATAATGCAACAGAAATTTATGAAGAATTTGGGTTGAAGGTTGGTGTGGCATTGACAGAGGATCAGATTGCAGCCCTTCATAAGGATATAATTTGGTATGTTGAAAAAGAGGTAGGTGGGCAAAAAGTCCTTGTCCCAGAACTTTATTTATCACAGGCAACTTTGGATGATATTGATGATAACAAGGGTTCAAAAATAAGTGGGTTTAATGTCGGAATAGAATCTGATTTTGTTTCAAATTATGGTGATATAAAAGCTGAAAACCTTTTAAATGTGGATGCGAAAACTTTACTTAATTCTGGAAATGATGAAAATGCTGCAAAGATTACATCAGGCGGCGGTGTGAAAATAAATGCGGATAATGTGCTTAATCTTTCTGGAACTATCTCTGGTAAAACAGTCCAAGTTGATGCAGATAATATCATAAGTCAAACAAAGGTTTTAAGTGATGATTACGATGGCCCAAATGTAAAACGCCATACCGAAATCACTGGCTCTACATCCACAATAAGCGGTGAAAATGGAGTATCCTTGAATGCTAAAAATACTCTTGTAAACAGTGGCGCAGATATAGAAAGTAGCAACGGAGATGTTAAGATTTCCGCAAATACTGCCGTGTTTGATACCGTGGAATTATTTAATAGAGAGGAAAAACATACCTCCTCTTCAAACGGAATTTCAAGTAAAGAAAAAGTTGAAATAAATGAAACTCTTAAAAATAAATCAAGTAATATAAATGCAGGCGGCAACCTTATACTTTCAACAAACGGAGATGCGACATTTGCAGGTGCGAATGTGTCGGCGGGCGGTGATGCTTTGCTTGATATTGGTGGTCAAACTAATATCTTGGATGTGAAGGATACGGAATTTAATTATTCCAAAACTACAAAATCCTATGCTGGTGGATTGTATTCCAAAAAAGATACCGTGATTGATGAAAGTGAAAAAGCAAAGGGAACTTCCGTTGATGTCACAAACGGTCTTAATATTATTTCTGGCGGTGATGTAAATATTGTCGCAAGTGATTTAAATGTCGGCGGCGATGCAAATATTCTTGCAGGTTATAGTTTGACTGACGAGGGTGTGAAAAAAACTGATGCCTCCTCCTCCGTCAATATACTTAACGATACAGAAACCACCCGCCATTACGAAAAGCATGAAACTACGAATATGATGAATGCTGTCTTGTCCATTGCAGAAGTAGGTCTTGCATTAACTGGCTCTCCTCTTGTTAATTCTCAATTTGTTAATAAAGGTGGAAAAATCGGAGTAGAAGTTGAACTTGGTGAAAAATCTTCACATGAGGAAGAAACTATCTCTAAAAATGTTGTATCATCCAACCTTAATGTCGGTGGCAACCTCCAAATCGGCGCAACCGATAATATCACCATCGCCGCATCTAATTTAATTGGAGGTATGACTTTGTTGGACGCTGCAAATGATATAAATATAACAGATGCGAAAAATACAACAAATAAAACCTCTACTGATAAAGAAACTAAGGTAACAGCAGGAGTTAGTGTCGGAAATGCCTATGTTGATGCCGCATTGGCAGCACAAGCATTTTATGAAGCAGGTAAGGCGGTAGATGATGCAAATTCTGCCCTAAATAGAATTAAAGAAGCTCGTGACAGAGGTGAAGCAAGTGATGAGGCCGTAAGGGATGCAGAATTTAATTTATCTATGGCTATGGTTAATTTTGCAAATGCAGAACTTGCTATGACATCAAGCATTGCAGGAGCTGCAACAGCAGCAGGAACTTCATTCGGAACAGGAGTCTATGCTTCCGCTTCGCTTAATTATGATACAAGCAAGCATACAGAAACCAGTGAGACTTCCACCTCTGTGGGAAGTAATATAATGGGTGAAAATGTTGTCTTTAAATCTGGAAATAATATGACACAAATTGGTTCAAATGTTGTTGCGGATAATACAGTTTCCTATGACATAATGAACAAGTTGAGTGTGCTTGCAGGCGAAAATACTTATCGTTCAGAATCTTCGGATGAGCATATATCAGCGGGAGCCTCCGTTGGAAATAATTCTGTGCAAGTAAATGCTGGCTATGATAAAGCAAGCAACAGAGCAAGCGGAACAAATTATACCAACAGTAATGTCGTTGCAAATAACATTATTGTTAAAACTGGCGGAGATAGTGAGTTTATCGGTGCAAACGTGAATGCAGATGAAAATCTGATTATGTCTGTTGGTGGTGATTTGACTGTTGAATCAAAACAAGATACCGATTATGCAAAAGGTAGCAATTTCGGAGTAAATGTTTCAGGAGGTATCGGAACTGGAAAAAATAAAGGTAAGGATTCTGGTGGTGGCGGTTTCAATACAGGCAAATCAAATCACGACAGCGCTTGGGTTAACGACCAGACAGAATTGACCGCGAAAAATGTTGATATAACAGTTGATGGAAAAACTACTCTTGTAGGTGGAATGATTGATGGAAGTGAAAGCTTAAATTTAACAACAAACGAACTTGAATACAAAGACTTAACTGATTTTGATAAAAGTTCAGAATCAGGATTCGGATTCAGCACAAGCGTAGGTATTTCTACGGACAAGGGCGAAACCTCCCTCCACCCAAACGGCTCCACAACAATAACAATGAAGGATAAAGGCTCCGAAAAGGAACAAATCACTCATGCGACAATAGGCTCTGGTAATATAACAGTAGGAGGGGAATCTAACCCAGACTTAGAAGGACTAAACCGAGATGTATCCAAATCGCAAGAGATAACAAAGAATATAATCACCGGTGCTTTGGATGGAAGCATGACGATAGATAATAGGGTATTTAGCGGTAAAGGAAGAGCTGAGATAGTTAAGCAACATGAGAATTTAGTAAAGAATGTTGTTCAAATTAAGAATAACTTAGAAAAATCTTATTCTAAATTACAAAAACAAATTTTAACAAAATTAACAGAAAGTGTTGAAGCTGATAAAAATGTAGATATTGTAAAACCAAAAGATATAAAGAATAAGGAAGAGGCTATTGAGTATATGATTAAGTTAGATAAACCATATAATGAATTAACAGAGGAAGAAAAAGGTGTTTTAAAATATATAGTTTCAAATTATGAAATTTCTAGTGAATTTATAAAATATAAGTATGATAAAATAGATAATATTGTTGAAAATATTAAAAAAGATGATAATCTTATAAAAACTATGGGTAATTATGATAATTTAAGTGAAGAAGAATTAAAAGTATTTACAGAAAAAGTTGTTACTAAAATAAATCAAGGGTTAGGTTTGGAGAATATAAATATTGTATTTGTTGATAATGATAATGCTGGATCTTATATAATTTCAAATGATACATTGGAGGTAAATCCTAAATATTTAAGTAATTTTATTGAAAATATGGATACTATATCTCATGAAATTATAGCTCACAGAGATACTTATAAAATAGGAGATAATTTAATAAAACCTAAAAATATGTCATATGAAGTATGGCAAGATGTGCAATATTCTTATACAAATATGAATTCAGCATATATTACTGGAGATTCTGAAGAAAATTATGATTTTTATAGAAAACAGCCATCTGAATATGAAGCTTGGAAAGTTGGTGAATATTTTTCTACTGAGTTAAATAATATAAGACAGCAAAATAATAAGGAAAAATCAAATGATAAGTAATATCGTTAAAGTAATGTTTTTTTTATTTATAGTATTTTTTTATGTTTCATGTTCTTATTATAAAAATAAAAAAGAAGAATATCACTTGATTTATCTTGAAAAAGTTCGTTATGATAAGTATGGTAACCGTGCTCCCAGTACTTCAAAAAACATATATTATATAGGAAAATTTTCAATATATGATAATGATTTTGATTTTACAATGATTAGTTCTGTTCCTGATACTATTAAATTATCTGTTAATAGAATATTTGATAATTGGAAAACAAAAAAAACTTATTTATATGATAAACAAGATAAAATATATTATAAATTTGGTGATGATAAATTTATTAATCTTGTTAGGAGAAATATTAATATGGGAACTCTAGCAATCATAGATTCAGAAATTGGCGAAAAGTATTTTAATAATAATATATCAGAAGATATTGATAGTAAATTACTTAATTATATAATAAAAAATAAGTAATGATAATAAAATTTATATATTTTTTCTTTCTTTTCGCATTTACTTCTTCAGTAAATGCCTGCTACTACTACTCCCTCCATCCAAACGGCTCCACAACAATAACAATGAAGGATAAAGGCTCTGAAAAGGAACAAATCACCCATGCTACAATAGGCTCTGGTAATATAACAGTAGGAGGAGAATCTAATCCTGACCTAGAAGGTCTAAACCGAGATGTATCCAAATCACAGGAGATAACGAAGGACAAAATCACTGGTGCCTTAGATGGAAGTATGACGATAGATAATAGGATACTATTAGGCTGGATGGATGAGAAGGTATATGAGAGAGATGAAAATGGGAATATAAAGAAAGATGAGAATGGAAACGACATATATACGATAAAGAAGAATGCTGGCTGGAACAGTATAATAGAGGATAATGTGAATTTAGGAAAAAATCTAATTATTTCAGGAATTGGAGCATATGGAACTGTGATGGGCACAGTAAATCAAATATATGATGTATTAAGTGGAGAGAAGAATTTAGGAGAAGCAGTTCAATCATGGAAAGCAAATCAATCTAATATGGCAACGGGTATTAAACGAGGATCAGAAAAAAGTATAAGTGAAATATTGGATAAAGTTAATAAAGGAATTGCAACACCAGAGGAGATACAATTAGTTTTAAATTATACATCTGACGGTAATAATAATGTTGTTTATAGTAAAGAAAATGAAATTAATCAAAATGGAGATTTGGTTTTAGGTGCAAATGATAGTAGTAATAGTCAAGGATATGTAAACTTAGCTACAGGAAATGCGACAGATAATGAAAATTTAATGCTTACAGATTATGAGGAAAGATCTCATAATTATACAAGAGATGATAATATAGCTAATAGTTCAGCTGATTATGGTTTATTTTATCAAAATTTAGTTGCAGGTTTAACTGGTAATACACAAACAAGTTCAAATGTGTATGGAGGTTATGGATCTGAGATGCAAAATAAATATAATTCTTCTTATAATACCAATAATAACTTATTACTAAATATTGGAACTAATAATTATAATACAGTAAATGATATAAATAAAGATTATAGAGTTTATCATGGAGCTAGAGATTTGGATGATACTAATCCTTTAAAAACAGTAGGTAATCATTCTTTTGTTATTATGACTCCTGATAATCCTGAAGATTTTACAACAGATAAAATGGAACAAAGTGGTTTAAATCCAACAGATTTTGAATGGAAAGATTTAGGTGATGGTAGAAATTCAATAATATCAGCTGCATTTGATGTTGAAGGAAATTTGCAAGCTACATTTAATCATGAAGCAGATGTAAGAGCAGTAAGTGATTATTATAAGAATGGTAAATCTACTAGCGAAGGAAGTGGTAATAAATTTTGGGATTTTGATGTAGAATTAAAAGAAATAAAACCAAAAGAAGGAATCTCTGATACAGAATTTATTTACAATTTATTACATAATACTGTAAATTATAAAGAAAATACAAAGACAGAACCTGTTAAATATAGTCTTATGCCATCATGTTTTAGTGGATATAATTGTAATTCATTTAGTAATAGCTTATTACAATATTCGGGCTCTGGAACAAATAAATCAACTGATTTTAAAGGTGTTGATGCTGGAAAAATCAGTTAATTAATAACAATATATTTAATCCAAGATAAGGAGGACCAACAATGAAAATAAGAAACTTTTTTGATAAATATCTGTTAATAGCAATGTCTCTATTTAGTTTATTTACTGTTGATATTGTTCCTAATAATGCTTTTGTGTTTTTAATACTGTTATCATCTATTATTATTCTTGCTTTGTTGTCATATTTACATAATATAAGAGAATGTTATACTTTAAAATCAAAAATCATTTATAGCATATTATTTATAATATTTTGTATAATATTCCTTGTATTAAGTTGGTTTATAGGAGCATTGTTCTTTATAGATATGTCAACATAATAGAACTATTTATATAAACGGAGCAAATGGTGGTGCGACAGATACAGATACATTTGTAAGGACGTATGGCCATGAAAGCTCTCATGAATTTACAAGTAATGATGATATATCAGATAATGCGGGAGGTTATGCAAGTAGTATGTATTCTTTCTTGAATTTTATGAGCGGAGATAGTATAAATAAAGAAGGAGGAGCAACGAACAGGGATTGGATAATGAATCAAATGAGTAATGCAGCAACATTTATGACAGTCTTAGGGAATACGATAGCCAAAAATAATGTCGTTAATGGGGAGAATAGCACTGTGGTAAGGATGAATAAGGATAGGACCAAGGGGACTATAATTGATGCTAAGGCTGATGGTGATAAAAATATTTATGATGAAAATGGAGAAGTTGTAGGACAAAGTGGCTTTGATGATTCATTTGTTGAGTATGATGAAAATGGTAAGATTAAAGGTCCTGCTTATAATAATACTATATATTTTGATAAAGATCTTACTGATCATATAAATAATCTTGTTGAAGAAGCTGATAATGAATTTCCATTGATTGTAGCTTTTAAATCTAGAAGCACTAAATACTATGATGTTAAAAATTCATATGATAATGAAAAACAAAAAAATATTGATAATGGAAAATATAAACCTGAACAGCATTATGATGGATATATGTATAATGGTGAATATTTTTCACTTAGATCTTTAGGTAATATTTTATTTGGTAGAAATATTGAAAATATACCTCTTCCAAATAGTTTTATGATTGATATAGCAGGAAGGTATCAAGCAAAATCCAATAATACAAAAGTTAATAAAGAGACCCCTGAAGCTCTAAAAAGTATAGATTACGGTATTAAAGAGCAGAAAGATATAAATTATCAAAAAGAAATTGAAAAAATAAGGAGAATTCTTTATGTTAAAAGTCTTGTTGAACGTAATTAAATATTTAATGTAGCAGTAGAGTATAAGAATTTATAAAAGGTGATTGATATGAAAGTTGTTTTGAAAATATTTTTATGTATATTTTTATTTATACTATCAAATGTTTACAGGCCAAAAGATGTTTTGACTGTTAATAGTATTAAAACAAATTTCATATTACGAAAAAGTAAGTTTCTTCCAATATTTTATAAGATTTCAGTGTGTCCAGATTATTGTGGTGATAGATTTAACTTTCTTGATTGTTTTACTATTGTTCATGCAATAGGTGATGTTGAAAAAATGGAATACGAAGATGACACATATACATTAAAAATTTATTTACCTTCTAAACCTTTATTTAATCCGGATATGTATGAACTTCATGAATCAATTGAAAAAGGGAAAAATTTCATAAAATATAAAAATGTTCGTCCTAATTATTGGAATTCTGTGCTATTTCTATGGGATTAGAATTAAGGAATACAATTCCATTGTTGAATTTTATGAGCGGAGATGATATAAATAAAGAAGGAGGAGCAACAAACAGGGATTGGCTAATGAATCAAATGAGTAATACTATGACATTTATGACAGTTTTAGGGAATACGATAGGAAAGAATAATGTTATTAATGGGGAGAATAGCACGATAGTAAGTATGAATAAAGATAGGACCAAGGGGACTATAGTTGATGCTAAGGCTGATGGTGATAAAAATATTTATGATGAAAATGGAGAAGTTGTAGGACAAACTCTTTTTGATGATTCATTTATTAAGTATGGTGTAGAAGGAGAGATTAAAGGTCCTGCTAATGGAAATACCATATATTTTGATGTAGATAAAACAGAAGATATTAATAAGAGAGTAGAACAGGCAGATGATGAATTCCCTTGGACCGTAAGAAAAAAATCCAAAATAAATGGAGATTATGATGTTAAAAATGTATATGCTAAAGAAAGACGAACAGAATTGGGAAATATTAATAATGAAAAAATAGATAATGCTGATTATCACTATGATGGATATATGTATAATGGTGAATATTTTTCGGCTAGATCTTTAGGTAATATTTTATTTGGTAGAAATATTGAAAATATACCTCTTCCAAATAGTTTTATGATTGATATGGCAGGAAGGTATCAAGCAAAATCCAATAATACAAAAGTTAATAAAGAGACGCCAGAAGCTCTAAAAAGTATAGATTATGGTATTAAAGAGCAGAGATTTAAAAATTTCCAAGATTTATTGAAGGATTAAGGAGTTTTTTACATGTTAAAAGTTTTATTGAAAATAATTAAATATATATTGCTTACTATTAATGTTATAATTTAAA
>JAAVBN010000033.1 GCA_014803545.1 bacterium
AAGGAGGAAACAAAACTTATGAAAAATATATTCAATAATTTAAAGAGGATGCAGTCCGAATTGTCCATCCCCCTTACCCCCCCCCTAGGGGGATGGACCAAAGACTTGCGTCTTTGAAAAATAATGAAGATATAAAAAATTTTAACTAATAAAGAAAGGAGAGATAAAGATGCAACAACAAATAAAAACTTTACAGTCAGAAAATGGCACACCCGACACCCCGCACCCGCGGGTGTGCCATAAAGCCTGTTGGCTTTAAGAAATGATGAAGTAGAAAAAATAAATTTCAATTGCAATAAATAAGCCCTCATATTAGAGGGCTATTTTTTAATTCAAACGCCAGCTATAAAGTGCCGCACATCCAGTAGCATTACTTGAACAACCAAGCGTTAATGATATATTGCTATTATGTGTTGCACTTCCAGCAGTATTACCAGCACCACCGACATTAACTCTGACTGACCCAGTATAAAGTGTTACACCTGTGGCTGATCCTCCACGACCATAACCGCCACCACTTCTTCCACCTTTACCTGTATTATCAGCATTAATACCAGTTCCTGCTACACCATCGTGTTCATGTGATTGACCGGCTCCTCCTGAATAAGGTCCAACACTTCCACCAGATCCAGAACTAGTACCAGAGCAACTATAATCATCTCCACTACCACCTGCTCCTATGGCTCCACCACCTCCTGCTTGTCCTTTTCTATCATTGGTTGCGCCACCAACAACTCCACCAACGTATCCGCCGCCGCCTCCACCACCAGCAACGATATATGAGCCTCCTATCTTTATCCATGAACCAGCACCACCGCCACCAGCTGTTCCTCCATTTATACCACTTGTAGCATTTCCACCAGCACAAAGTTCTATACTAGTGCCTGCATTTGCTACAAACCTATATGCAACATATCCACCATTTTGTCCGTTTCCAATAGAACAATTACAACAACCTCTTCCAGAACTACCATTTCCACCACGAAGATAAACTGCGTAAAGACCAGATTTAGGAATTGTATAGTTTACACATTTACCAGCCGAAGGTGAAGCAACTGGACTTGTATTCCAATTTTCCTTATCATTTATTTTAAAACATCTGGTCCTGTCTGCATTTGAAAATTCTGTGCTATCACATGAAAGACACGATCCAGCACCAGTAGATGTTGAATAAGTTCCAAGCGGACATGCTTCACATTTACCATTTTTTGAATATGTCCCTATTGGGCAAGGCATACATTGATAAAATGTCTGTGCATCGGTATTTACTGGAAACACAGACGCCACCAATCCAGCCGTTGTTATATATAAAAGTTTTTTATTTAACATTATGTTTTCTCCTTTTTTTATTATTTGTTTTTTCCTTGGGCGATTTTTCCAGTCAGCAAGCGGACGCCCAGGCGCCCAAATTTTTGGGCGTCCGCGGTTACTTCGTTCACATTGTGCTGACTAAGGTTTTCCTTTGTAATATTTTCATATTTCTAATTCTCCTTTCATTATTGGTTATTATTTTTATCTTCATCATTTTCCAAAGCCGACAGGCTTTATGGCACACCCGCGGGTGCGGGGGTTCGGGTGTGCCATTTTCTGACTGGTAGTTATAGCTAGTTGTTGCATTTTCTGTTTTCCTCCTTATACATTTTTCCAAGTAAGTAAGCGAATGCTTATACACTTTTTTCTTGGGAGAGAGGAAGCGAAGACCATGAAAAATACTTCCTCTCATAAACTATTTATTTGAGAGTTTTTGTTGATAAATCATATTGTTTCAAAGAATATCCATTACCGCAACTACCATTTACTACTTGCGTTAATCCATACCCTGCTGGACAATTACCATTTTCCACCAAAACAGGTGTATAGCCATCAGGACAATTTATAGGTTCACAAGTTTTCCAATTAACGCTTGCAAATGAACCATAAATACACTCCTCACAACCTCTTAAACCAGTATTATAATGCTTGTTAACCGCATTACATTCACAATACCCAGTTTTTTCATTATAAGTAGCTTTTACATCAGCCATACAACCATTTTCATTTGTCGGAACACAATATTTTTGAAGATTATCTGTAAATACTGTTGCTTTTATCTCTGTTGATATAAAACAAAGACACAACAAAGTCATAATATGATATTTTTTGTTCATTTTCTTTTCCCCATTTTATGTTTTACAATAAAACCGTAAAACTCTTTTCCCATTCACATCCACAAATGAGACGGGGAGTTCGAAAATCATATAGTCTGAGATGATTCCACATGACCTTTAAGAATATGTTTCCATACTCTCTGAACATACGTCAAGGGCTCCCCAACTAAGGCGGGGCAGTTTTTCATATAACATTACGTTATATGCAGACTATAAAGACTTTCGACAGTCCCGTATCCACCCATGGACACTAAATTTGGATATTTCCAAATCTGTTTTTTATAATATTATATATTGATTTCAATTTCAAGATAAAAAAAATAACCCTTCAAACGAAGGGCTATTTTTAATTTGTTATGATTATCTCCAACAATCACGTTTTCTTGCAAAGTGTGCTTGTGGGTGATTACATGCTGGGCAAACATCAGGTGCTTTTTCACCGATATGTAAATAACCACAGTTTAGGCATTCCCAAATAATTCTTTCTGATTTTTTGAAGACGCTGTCTTCTTGTAATTCCTTTAACATAGATAAGAATCTTTCTTCGTGATGTTTTTCTGCAACGGCGATTGCACCAAAAGTTTTTGCGATTTCTTCAAAACCTTCTTCACGAGCAATTTTTGCGAAAGTTGGATACATTTCTGTGTATTCTTCCTTTTCTCCGTTTGCAGATGCAACAAGATTTTCAGCAGTATCGCCAATTACACCAGCAGGGAACATTGCTTCTACGTTTATTGGGGAAATGCCACCTTCTAAGAATTTGAAAAGACGTTTTGCATGTTCTTTTTCTTGGTTTGCAGTTTCTTCAAATAAGTTTGCAATTTGAACGTAGCCTTCCTTTTTTGCAACAGAAGAAAAATAGGTGTATCTGTTTCTTGCTTGTGATTCACCAGCAAATGCAGTTAATATATTTTTTTCGGTTTTTGAACCTTTTAATGTAGCCATTTTTTATCCTTTCGTTTTATTTGCGAGATTTCACTTTTTCCAATTCGCGAGTTATTTGTTTTTCTGTATCAGCAAAAGCATTATTGAAAGCGGAATATGCGTCCTCTGCTTCTGCGGTTGCAAAGAAATCTGATAACTTTAATTCCAATTTCACAGATGATTTTACCTTTTTATGAGGAGCCTCTGTAAAAGTAATGTTTGCAGATATAAGATTTTGATTATATTTTTCAATTTTTTTTGAAATGGTAGATTTAACATGTTCTGTTAAAGATTCTCCTACTTCAAAATTTTGCCCTATAACTTGAATAGTCATTTGAAACCTCCGTTAGTTAGTTGAACATACTTTTATATATAATAGATAATAGGTAAAATTTCAATTAAATTATTTTTGATTTTTTTGTGAATTTATGTTATTATAGAAATACTTTGGAGGAATTTATGAAAAAGTTTATTTGTTTTTTGTTGGTATTTACTTTTGGAGTAGAAGTATTTAGTGCTTTTTCACAAACTTCCAAAACCAATACAAAAAGGGCGGCGAAAACATCTTCGTCATCAAGGAAAGTTTCATCTTCTTCAAGTAAGAGTAGTTCAAGTGGAAGAAGAAGTGTTATTGCAACGACTACTACTAAAACTGAAACATCAGCAGGTAATGATTTTGATAGCTGTATGGATAATTTTTGTAAATCAAGTAGTGCGGAGGATAAGGGAAGATGTAGATGTTCTTCTCAGCTTTCAAGAATTGAAAAAACTCTTCGTGATATTGAAAAAATTCAAAATGAGGCAGATGAAGAAAATAAGTTGATGGAAACTTTGATGAATGTTTCTAATGTTGCTTCGGTGACAGATGTTGTTGGCAGTGTTTATGACAACATAAACAGTATTGAAAAAAAGGCGAAGACTATAAGTGCAATAGGTGTTGATAAGGCAACTCTTGTTATGGAGGGGCTTCCTTTGTATGAAGAGGCTTTTGGAAAATGCGAATCTTCGCTTTCGTCCTATTCCAATGATGATAAGGAAGCAAAAATTACAGAATATAATAAGTTAATAGAGGCGGATTGTTCTGCATATACAACTGTTTTAAAAGAAAAGGCTGATAGTGCAAAAAATCTTCTTGTTCAAGCCAAAAAAAATAGAGAGATGTATGATGAACAAGAGTATAAGAAATTGAATCAATTGGATACCAATGCTTGTTATGTTGAATATGAAGCTTGCACCAAAACAGAATGTGGAATAAATTTCTCTCATTGTAAAGATGATGCAAATGTTCAAAGGGTTTTGAAAAAATGTCAAGCTGTAAACTATGGTAAGTGTGAAGATAACAAAGTTGTTGTTATGAGAGATATTAAAAAGTATATCGCAAAGGAATTGGAGAAAGTAAGGTTGGCGGAAACTTGTAAAGCTGCGGCAGGACATCTTAAAAATGGGCAATGTTTATTCAAAGTTTTGTATGTTGCTGATAAATGTAGCAGTAGTAAAAAGGGTTGTGGTTCATCACAAGAAGTATGGGCAAGACCAAGTCAATCATTTGTTTGTGCGGATAGGGAGGGTTCTTTTCAAGATTTGGTTGTGGGATGTTGGGAAAGTTGTTATATAGAGGGTCCAAATGGTGAAAGATTCTATAAGGGAACTAACTCTGAGACAGGAAAGAAAAAAAGTGGAAAACTTGGTTTAGCTATTTTGACAAGCGGTTTAAGTTTGATTGGCACAGGTGTCCCACAATGTAAAAGTAGTTTTGATAAATTCTCTACTCCACCACCACCTTCGGGTTGGGGAGCGGATGGTTATCCAATAAATCCAGAATTAAGAGGAACTTTTTAAATGATAAAATATATTTTATGTTTTATTTCTGTTATTACATTTGGTTCATTTTTTCAAAATGAAATCGTAAATGGTGCAGTAAATAAAAAAAGGGCAAATACTACTACGAAAGCTTCTACTAAAAGAGCGGCGGTATCTTCGTCATCAAGTAAAAGGGCGGCTGTTTCATCGGGTTCATCTAAAAATTCAAAGAATTCTAAGTCTTCAAAAACTACAACAACCAAAAAGTCTTCTAGTTCAAAATCTGGCGAATCGTCTGTGTTAAAATGTTTGCAGGAAAAAATGCCTGAGATTTTAGATGGGGCTTGTAGCTTTCTTTTAGATTCTAATATTAAAGAAGCTCTTGGTGATGAGAATTTATGGTGTGTTTATAATTATAAAGATGTTGGTAAAATTTCCAGTATTTATAATTATTATTTGGGCGCTTATTATGGTATAACACAAAATACTATTAAATCGGATACCTCTATTGTAAATGTTAAAAATTCATCAAAAAATGCTTTGAAGTATTATGAGTATTTGATTGATGAAATTAACAATGGAACTTTGAAGGAAAGTAAGATTTTAGATAGTGTTAGATCTGCTGTTCTTGATAAAGCGGATTTGGATATAAGTGTTGAAAGTACTATTGAAAATAAAAGTATTGAAACAGTTCCTATATCAATAAATATTGTTGCAAGCGATATAGAAGGTTGCACTAAATTAACAAAAGCGGCAATGTCTTCGTGTGGGGCGGTTGGAAATTCTGATGCAAAAAGTAAAATAACGGAAAGTTGCACAGCATATAATGCGGCTTTGATAAAATTAGCTGGTGCGAAAAAGGCCGAAGCTTTGGGTTATGATACGGAAATTATAAATGCGTTGAAACAAAGGGTAAATGCTGGCTTTTATGATTATAAAGATATGGTTAATTTGGAAAAGGAAAAATTGGAGCTTGAAAAGGAATATTCAAGTATAACAAAGGAAAAAGCTTTCATTGATAATCAGAATAAAAGGGCAGAAACAGCAGAAAAAATCACTGTTTTGCAAGAAGAAATTAAAACTATTTCCGATGAAGATTTAAAGAAGTTGAAACAAGATCAACTTGATAAGCTTAAAGTAACTATTTGTAGTTTAGAAAAGCTTCTTAAAAATTATGATAAGGATTATGAGGCTCCTGATGAATTAACAAAGGATTGCACTACTAATAGTAGCAGTAGTAGTGCTACCAGTGATAGTAGTAGTAGCGATACTAGTGATAGTAGTAAGTAAATCCTTAAAGTATTAAATAAAAAAAGGAGTGATGAATTTCACTCCTTTGATTTTTTTATAAATCAGCAAGATTTATTGTTTTGCCTTAAATCTTGGATTCTTTTTATCAATGGCATAAACACGTTTGCCACGGCGAACTAATTGAACAGAACTACTTCTTTTCTTTGCTGATTTTAATGAACTTAAAACTTTCATTTTTACCTCACATAATTTAATTATTTGGATATGATATATAAAGAGTCGCAAAATGTCAAGAAAATTTTATTTTTGTAAAAACTATTTTAATTATAAATATTATTGATTATCCATAAAAAAATTTGTATGATTGAAGATTATAAAAATATAGGAGTCAAAATGGGGTTATTATATGCGTTAATTGCTTTTATTATTTTATTACCAATTATAGTTTTTGTGCATGAATTGGGACATTTCCTTCTTGCAAGGTTAAATGGTGTTAAGGTGGAAGCCTTTGCAATAGGTTTTGGTAAAAAGATAGTTGGTTGGCGTGATTCCTATGGCACAGAATGGAAAATTTGCATAATCCCTCTTGGTGGATATGTAAAAATGGTGGGGCAATCTGATACTCCTGAAAGTGCAAAACAAAAGGCTGAAAAAATAAAAAAGATGAGTGCGAAAGAGAAATCCGAAAGCTTTGAGTTTAAAAAAAGGTATCAAAAGGCGTCTATTGTTGTGGCTGGACCTTTATTTAATTTCATTTTTGGAATGATTGTGTTTTTTGGGCTTTTCTTTTTTGTTGGTGTTCCAGACAGTTCTGTTGTGGTTCATAGCGTGATTGCCGAATCGGCGGCTGAGAAGGCTGGTATGAAAGATGGTGATAAAATCTTGAAAATGGATAATGTTTCTATTGTAAGACCTGCTGATATTTCAAAAGTTATGGGTAAGGCTGATGGTTCTGTTATTAAAATGGAAGTATTAAGAGATGATAAAGTAGTTAAGTTATCTTTGAAGCCACAAGATGATAATGGTGTTTATAAATTAGGTATTATGTATTCTTCTGTGTTTAGTAATTATAAAAAAGTTGGATTTGGTGGTGCGGTAAAGGAATCTTATGATACTACGGCCTCTATTGTAGGGGATACTTTAAAGGGTTTAGGTCAAATGATTGTTGGAAAGCGTTCTTCAAAAGAATTAGGTGGGATGATTTCTATTGCTCAGGTTTCTGGGGCGGCATTGAAAAATGGATTATATTCATTCTTGTATTTGATGTCCCTTATTTCTATTAGTTTAGGATTGTTTAATTTATTCCCTATACCTGTTTTAGATGGTGGATATTTGTTTATTTACATTATTGAAGGAATAATAAGACGTGATTTATCAGAAGAGGTAAAGGAAAAGATGTTCTTTGTTGGATTTATGTTTATCATTTTCCTTCTTTTACTTTCTAATGTTAATGATATTTTAAGGTTGTTTAAATAATGAAAAGAATTTTAGTTTTTTTTAGTTTGTGTTTATTTCTTTCTTTTAATCCCGTTAATGCGGAAGTTGTAAAAGAAATACAAGTCGTTGGGAATGGTAGGATTCATCCTGATATGATAAAGAACTTTTTATCATTTAAAGAAGGGGATGAAATTGATGATAATGTCTTAAATAAAAGTGTTAGGACTCTTTATAAATCAGGTTTCTTTGATGATGTAAAAATTGAGGAGGATAATGGAACTCTTCTTATTACTGTTTCTGAAAATCCTGTGATTGATAAGATTGCGTTTGAAGGAAATTCCGAGATAAAAGAAGAGGATATAAAAAAGGAAATGGCAACACGTGAACGTGGGATTTTTTCGCCTTCTTCTATTAAAAAAGATGCTGAGAATATTAAGACTATGTATAAAAGACTTGGTTTTTTCAAGGCAAGTGTTGATGCAAAGGTTATAAAAAAGCCAGATAACAAATATGATGTTGTTTTTGAAGTGATTGAAGGGGAAAAGGGCTATATTAAAAAAATTCAAATAAATGGAAATGAAAGTTTTTCTACCTCTCAGCTTTTTGATGTTATTATGTCAAAGGAATATGGTTGGTGGAAATTGATGGAGATGTTTGATACCTATGATGAAGATAGGATTTTGTATGATACAGATCTTCTTCGTAATTATTATACCTCCAATGGATTTTTGGATTTTGATGTTGTTTCATACAGTTCAAAAATGGATTTATCACAAAAGGATTTCTTTATTACTTTTAATATAAAAGAGGGAAAAAGATATAAGGTCGGTGATGTTTCTATAAATTCTCAGATACCAGATTTGAATATAGAAAAATTGAAAAAGGAAATTATTCTTCCATCGGGAATTTTTTATGATGAAAGTCTTGCAAGGAAAACTGTATCTTCGTTGATTGAAAAAATGGGTGAAGATGGTTTTGCGTTTGTAAATATTGAGATTTTAAAAAGGCCGAATAAAGAAACTGGTATAGTTGATGTCGTTTTTGATATTCAAAATTCGTCAAAGGCTTTTGTAAATAAGATTGATATTAAAAATAATACACGAACATACGAAAATGTTATAAGAAGGAATCTTGCTTTTGATGAACAAGATATTTTCAGCACAACAAAATTAAAACAGTCAGAGCAGAATTTAATGGGGCTTGGTTATTTTGATAGTGTGCAACTTTTCCCTCGGCAAGTGCAAGGAACTCCTGATAAAGTGAATATTGATGTTAATGTGAAGGAAAAGTCTACGGGTGAGCTTTCGCTGGGTGCTGGTTGGTCAAGTCTTAATAAAGGGTTCTTTGAATTTGGAATAAAAGAAAATAACTTTATGGGAAAGGGACAAACTGTTTCATTTACTTCTACTTTCTCTGGAAGACAGAATAATTTTAGTTTATCGTTTGTAGAGCCTTATTTGTTTGATAGGGATTTGATGGGTGGTATTGATGCTTACTATAATCAATACAGATATACTTCAACTTATGGTTATAATATTGACAGTATTGGGTTAGGTTTTAAACTTGGTTGGAGTTATACTGATAATCTTTCACAAAGAATAAGATGGTCGGCAAAGAATGAGAGGATGACGGATATATCTTCGGATTTGCCAGAGGGATTATTGGTTGGTATTGGTGATTATAATGTCTTTAAAGTTGGGCAAACCTTAGTTTACAGAGATCAGATTGTTGATTATGTTAATGATACAAAGAATGGTTATGTTATTACTTTATCTAATGATTATGCGGGTTTTGGTGGGGATAAGTATTTTGTAAAAAGCGATTTGAATATGAAACAAACTTTTTCATTCTGGGATAACGAGTGGATGTTTGGAATACTTGTTAATATGGGAAAAATTCATTCCTTGAAAGATAAGGTTTTAAGTAGAAGTGATAGGTATTTATTAGGTGGTGATAATCTAAGAGGTTTTGATTATGGTGGTGTTGGTGCAAGAAGTTCCTTGAATCCTAACTATGCGTATGGTGGTGATTGGGTTGTAAATGGAACTTTCCAACTTAATTTCCCTGTGGGAATACCTAAAAAATATAAAGTTTCTGGATATATCTTCTATGATTGGGGAAAGTTAGGAAGTCCAGATTTGCCAAATGATACCTTTATAATGTATAGTGGAAAGGTTAGAACTTCTGCAGGATATGGAATTTTGTGGAATTCGCCTATTGGTGCGATAAATCTTTCTTGGGCAAAGGCTTTGGAGTATGAAAGCTATGATGACCTTCAAAGATTTAGATTTTCAATAGGAAGTTCATTTTAATACCTATTGAATAAAAAAATAAAAGTTTTATAATTAGATTCGGTTTAAATAAATAAGGAGAATAAAATGAAAAAAAATTTTTTAATATGTGCTATGTTTAGTTTTGGCTTGTTGATGTCAACTTCATCATTTGCGGGTGGTTTTGGTGTTATTGATATGAATAAAATTTCTGAAAAAGCAAAGGTGATGAAATCTCTTAACGGTCAAAAGGATAAATTATTAAAAAATATTCAAACAACAGTTGATGCTAAACGTAAAGATTTTGAAAAAAGAGAAGCAGAACTAAAAACAAAATCATCAATGCTTAGTGAAGATGCAAAAAAAGACTTTATGAATGAAGTTGCAACTTTCCAACGTGATGTTATGGATTATGATAAAACAACTGCTTCAAAGGTAGGTGAAATTGAAAAGGCTTATATGGAAGCATTGGCTAAAATTCAAAGAGATTATTTGGATGTAGTTGTTAAAAAAATTGGTAAAGAAAAAGATTTGGATTTAGTTTTCAATTCACAGGCTGCTGTTGTTATCAATAAAGATTTAGATATTACAGATGCTGTTATAAGTGAACTTGATAAACAAATAAGTGAAATAGAACTTAAAGTAAAATAATATTATCAAATAATGCTTGTGTCCCCTTTTAAAATTTGCTATAATTTAAGCAAATAAATTAGAAGGGGATTTTTTATGTTTGATATTTCCAAAAAAATTTTTGCTGTGCTGATATTGGTTTTTATGTCGGCTTGTTCATCACGCAATCAAAATAATGTTCCAAATGTTGTTGCTGAAACTTCTGTTATGACAACACAGGTTGATGGTTCTGATGATATTGATGCGTATGAAGATGATTTTATGGATTATGAAGATGATGAGGAAGAAAAAGCTTCTTCAAATGATAATCAATTTACTAATATGCCTGTGTATGATAGTAAATTGTTGTATAAGCAATTAGAAAAGCAGGTAAAAAAAGTTGAAATCAAAAGAATTATTGTAAAACCTGTATTTAATACAGACAGAGATCCTGTGGATTTGAGTTTAGAGGAAGTTCAAGATGTGGTTGATAATATTTCATCAGAAGATGAATTTGAAGATGGGATGGAATATGAAAATAAATCTGTTATGGTTTTGATGGATAATTATAAAAATATTTTGAAAGCTTCTTATTCTTGTTGTGTATCAAATATTGTTGATGAGTTAAAAAGGACTGATGTCCCTCATGATTCTATTTTAAGGTATTTGTCGCTTGATGCGGAAGAATATTCCCTTCAAAATATGTGTTTGGTTGTTAATAACAGTGATGTAAAGGATGTTTATAATAGTAATTTCTTAACATCTGTTGTTTCAAAGGTTAGAAATGATTGTATTTGCAATAATGCCGACTTTATTCGTAAGAACTTAAATAACTTCTATAAACTTTATAATGAAAAGCCTGAATTATATGATGAAGTGTTAGTTTACAGGTTTAAGGATAAGATGGGTCGTATTGTAGAGCAGAATATAAATGAAACTGTTTTGAATATTACAAATGTCTTGAATAATTGTGTGAAATAGGCTTTAATATCTTTTATTAATATTAATTTTATGTAAAAGAAAGGTATTAAAATGAAAAATCCTATTAAAAAATTAAAAGAACTTGATGAAAAATTCTTTGATATCCTAGAAAATGATCGTAAAAGAGCCGCTATTATAGTGCAAAAAATTCTTTTTGGTGTAGCGCTTTCATTGGTGGGAGCTATTGGGTTGGAAATTGGTATTATTGAGGGGGTAAAGAATAAGGAAAGTAAAGATTTGCAAAATGGAAAATTTAATCCTTCTATAAAAGAAGCAAATGTATTATCGGTGAATGGGTGGACTAATAAAATTAAATTAGATGTAGATGGCAATGGTAAATTTAATAAAGAGGATTTTTCTATTTACAATTATGAATCATATCTGCCAAAGGATATTAAATCTGTTGTTTATATAGATGGTGTCGGTAAAGAGAAGCCTCTTGCTTATAAAAGAGAAAGTGGCAAATATGTAATATATAGGGACTCATTTACATATTTAAAAAATTCTGAAAATCTTAATAAAGAATTTTATAGTTATATGAAAGATAAAGAAGTTGTTGATTTAGTTAAGATTGAAAAAGAAATTGGGATTCGTATTAAATAAAACTTGACATCATTTTTTTTTTGTTAATATAATATAGGTATTAACAAAAAAAGAAAGGTTTTTATTATGAGAGATATTAGTAAACTTCCAAATACTCCTGTATTAAGTGAAGAAATTGTTCGTATTATTACAGTTATGTTGTTTATAAAGAGTAAAACTTCTTTGGAAGCTGATTCTTTGCTTCAAATTATGGGAAATATTGCATTCTTGCCTGATATGGTAAGGGATTTTCCTTCTGCATATAAAAATGTGCTTATCAGTGGTGGAAAAAATCCAAATTACAAAGAAAATAATCAAGAAGTTGGGTTGGTAAAGCAACTTTATACCGCAACGGGTAATGATTGGAATGATGTCTTTGAAAAAAGTGAGGCTGAGATTATCAAAGGAGAGTTTGATAAAAAGGGCTTTGATACAACAGCTTGGAAGTTGGAACGCGAATCAACTAATGTAAAAGAGAATTTTGAAAAGGTAAAGTCTACTGGTTTTTATAATGGTGTTGAAAAGCTTGTTATCTATACAACAAATGAAAGTATGGTAAGGGCTAAATTGACTGCACAATCTGTGTTAGATGATAAAAATATTGATGTTGTGGGCTATACTCCTACAATTGCCTCTATGGGGATAAAGGTTGATGCTGAAAATTGGGCGAAGAATCCTTTGTCGGCTCAGTATGTTTGGGGTGAAGTTTTAAGGTTGAAAAATTATTCTGATAGGGGTGATTTTAAACTGGATGGTCCGACTTCATTTCTTTTATACAAATTATCAAAAGCAATTGAAAAATAAACTTAATTAACAAAAGGAGAGTATTATGGATAGTAGATTTTTTGATATAGAAAGTTCTTTTGCATTGGGACAAATTGCAATGCTTGTTAATGGAACTTTGTCAGATGAGGCAAAAAAGGATTTGGTTATTACAAACCTTGGTTCGCTTGAAAGTTCAAATGAGAGTAGTGTTATTTATTTGGCATTGGGAAATGCAACATCTGCTCTTCTTAATAAATCTGGTGAGTATAAGGAAAAATTAAAGGCTATAAAGGCGGGTGCTTGCTTGATAAGGGCAGAAAATGTGGAGTTGCTTCCTCCTTCTATTGTGGCGGTGGTTGTTGATGACCCAAAGGCTTCGTTTATAAAGCTAACAAATGTGTTTTATAAGGATAAAGCTTTGCAAATGAAGGGAATCTCTTCGCAAGCATTTATTGATGACAGTGTGAAATTTGCGAATAAAGAATCGGTGCATATTGGACCTTTTGCCGTTATTGAAGAAGGTGTAGAGATAGGTGAGAATTGCTATATCGCAAGTGGTGCAAAGGTAAAAGCTGGTGTAAAAATGGGTAATGGCTGTGTTATAAAGGAAAATGCTGTTATCTCGCATACTATTATGGGTAATAATGTGAAAATTGGTGAAGGTAGCTGTATCGGTGGCGATGGCTTTGGTTGGCATAGTGGCTCTTTCGGGCATATGTGGGTTCCTCAACTTGGTAGAGTTATTTTAGAGGATAATGTTGAGGTTGGTATTAACTCTTCTATTGATAGAGGGGCGATTGACGATACTGTTATTGGAAGTGGAACAAAGATTGATAACATAATTCAAATTGGTCATAACTGTAAAATTGGTAAAAATTGTATCTTGGCTGCGATGAGTGGAGTTGCTGGTTCAACAATACTTGAAGATTGGGTATTGATTGGGGCTGCCGCTGGTGTTTCGGGACATTTAAGAATCGGTGCGGGAAGTCAAGTTGGTGCGGGGGCTGGTGTTATTCAAAATCTTCCTCCTAAATCAGTTGTAAGTGGTTATCCAGCACAGCCTGTTTCGGATTTCTTAAAACAAGCGGCTATGTTAAGAAGAATGGTTAAGAAAAAGAAAATTGACTAATATTTAAAAAAATACTTGTCTTTTTATTTCAAAGTAGTATCTTAATTATAATTAAAAATTAAGGAATAAAATTATGGAAAAAGTTTTATATATTGATGATATTAAAAAAGTTTTACCTCATAGGTATCCTTTTTTGCTTGTTGATAGAGTTATTGACATTGTGCCAGGACAATCTGGAACAGGAATTAAAAATGTGACTGCAAATGAGGAATTTTTTCAGGGACATTTTCCTGCTTCTCCTGTTATGCCTGGGGTTTTAATGTTGGAGGCTATGGCTCAAACTGCGGTTTTGGTTGGCTCTACCTCTGATGATGATAGTTTGAAAGGTCAAATTGTATTTTTAACAGGAATTGATGAAGCGAAATTTAAAAATCAAGTTATTCCTGGCGATCAACTTCATATAAAGGTTGAAAAGGTTGCACAACGTGGTGCATTTGAAAAATGGAAGGCTGCTGTTTATGTTGATGATAAACTTTGCGTGTCGGCTGTTTTATCCGCTATGAAATCAGGAAAAACTCAACTTTAATTTGTGTTTTTATGTTTGATGTTTTTAAAAGATGTTATTTCTAACATCTTTTTTTTGTTGCTTATTCTTTTCAATTGTAATATTATAAAAAATAGATTTGGATAAATATTCAAATCAGTATCCATAGGTGGATACGGGACTGTGACAAGTCTTTTTGCATTATTAGTCAGTATATGAATATACTGTGCGTGAACTCATGTTCCTCGAATTGTTGGGGAGCTTATGACGTATGTTCAGAGAATATATTCATATATCTTCTTAAAGGTCATGAGAGTCATCTAATAATGCGTGATTTGTCAACTCCCCGTCATTTATGAGGTGCGAATGGGAAAAATGGTTTTGCGATTTTATCGTATAACTGTAATGAAAAAGGGGAAGAAGACTATGAAAGTAAAGATATTAAAAGTATTGGTATTAGCATATCTATGCGTATCATCAATTAATTGTAAATCACAAACATTGCAACAGATATTAAGTGCATACTGTGTGCCGACTAATGCATCGGTGTGTACAAGTAATAATAGGGCGACTTTTACAGGAGGTGATATATCGTCATCGGCTGCATTGACTACGAATTACTGTCAATGTGGTATAGAGGATTATTATTATGATAAGTCTTCTAGGGTTTGTGTGCTTTGTGAGGATGGAACGTATAACAGAAATAATAAAGCGACTTCTTGTACAAAGGTGCCTTGTCCTGTTGGGACTGTTCCAGTAAAAGTAGATAGTTGTCCATCAGGATCAGTTAAAACTTCAAATTTTTAATGAGAGTAAGTTTTCCATGATCTTCAACTTACTCTCTCCCGAAAAATAGGAGGTAAACAGAAAATGCAACAAATAAAGAAACTAAACAACTACCAAAAGAGCACACCCCGTAAGGGGTGGGGTAAGGGGTGTGCGACTTTCAAATTGATAACATCAATTTTACTATAAATGAAATTTTAATTAACTAAACTGAAAGGAAAAAAAGACCATGAATAAATGTAAATTAACAACCTTATCTGTTACGGCAATGTTGTCGGTTGGTTTAATTGAAGGTGCTTTGGCGGACAGAACTTATATGTGTAAATCTTGTTCAGCTGGAACCTATTCTACCGCAGGAGCCTCTTCTTGTTCTGCTTGCACTGGAAATACTTACTCTAATGCGGGTGCTTCGTCTTGTACCGCTTGTGCCTCTGGCTATATTGCTAACTCCTCCCATACTGGTTGTGATAAAGCAAAAAGTTGTGATTATAAATTTGAACAAAGTTGTTCAGGAGGTTCTATATGTAACTATATCTGTAGTGATGTAGATTTCTTAAAAAAATATCCAATACCAGGCTTAAAATTTTCGGGTAGTAGTCAACAAAATTTGTCAGCAACTATTACAACAACAAATGGGCACCGTCATTCCTGTTCTATTTCCAAAGTAGCATATAGCCCTTCTGGCGGGGCAACAGTATATCTTGGTGTGGGTAAACTTAGTTGTAATATAACACTTGAACATGGTGATTCGGTAAATGGAAAGACTTGTGATAATGGTGTATTGAAATAAAAAATCCCCCTTTTATTAGGGGGTATTTTTTTATATGAATTTGATTATATAAAATCCAGCAAAAAGAAGTATAAAGAATATTATCGTTAAAACTTCCAAATGTTTTTCAATGAACTCCCTTGCCTTTTCACCGTATTTATATAAAAGCCATGCAATGAAGTAATACCTTACTGCTCTTGATACAGCAGATGCGATTATGAAAATTGTAAAGTTCATATTTACAAATCCGCTTGCGATAGTGATTACCTTGTATGGGAATGGTGTAAGTCCGCCTGCGAATACAATCCAATATCCCCATTCGTTATAAAGGCTTGCGAATTTATTAAAGCTTTCTACATAATGAAGAAGTTCCAAAATACGAATTCCTACGCTGTCAAATAAAACTCTTCCTATGAAATAAGCAGCACCTCCACCCAAAACACTAAAAAGTAGGGCGACGGAGGAAATCCAGAATGCCTTTTTCGGTATTGCCAATATCATAGGTATCATAATTATTTCCGTTGGAAGTGGGAAAAATATACTTCCAAAGAAAGAAATGAAAATCAAAACACCCATGGCGTATTTTGTTTTGCTTAAACTTAAAACGTAATCATAAATTTTCCTTAATAATTTTTTCATCAAACTATCTCCTTTTAAATATAAGAACAGTTTATTATAAGATTTTAAAAAATAAAGGAAAATATGTAAATGGGTGAAAGAAAAAACTTGCACAAATGAAAAACATCTTATATCCTTATAAAAGGAATAGGAGGAACTATGAAAAAAATACTTGCTCTTTTAACGATTGTACTTATTTCAGGTTGCAGTGGAACAATATACAATACTGATCCTGTTGGTGTTGGATATGATGCAAACGAACTTAAAATTTCACCTTGTGCTTGTATGCAAGTTGACACAAAGCCGGGGTTGCCTGAATGGTTAATAGAAACAATAATATAAAATCAAATGTTTTATCAACAGATGTAAAAAGTGATATGCCTGTGTATCCTTTTAATGTTGATATTTCATCTATACCTGAGCGTAAATATCTTTCTGGTATTTACAGTTTATCAAAGCTGTCTTTTATATTCATATTGACAGCGGTGATTTTATCACTTTTTTTGATAATAAAGGCTTATTCCGTAAAAATAAATCCTTACTTTGTTTATTGGGATAAATATGAAACCAAATTTAAAAGGTTGAGAAGTATAGAGAGGGTAAAGCCCGCTTCCCCAATAAGAAGGATAACAGAAAATACCTATATGACCGAATATTTTATACGGGAGTATTTAACAAAGACTTTTAATTTTACAACAAAGCTTGTATCAAATGAGGAAAACTGGTGTGATTGTAATGGTAATGATGATTTAAAAAATACGGACTTTTTGAATATAAATAAAAAATGTTATTTATGCAATTTCTCGTCCTCTAATGTATATAGTTCATTTGTGAAAAATCAAAAGCCTACCTTTGATTTGATGGCGCAAAAGGGTATTAGTCAGAATATAGTAATTCTTGATATGGAGCAAATAAGGACTCTTGAAATATCTCGTAAAAAATCGTTTATATCAAATTTTCTTCCACAACGTAATGTGCAAGTGTTAAGTGAATATAAAGTTGATTTCATTGTAGAAAGCTCGGTTAATGATAATATTACAAACAGAGATGTTATTACCTCATATATAACGGTTGTTGGATTTAAAGACTATCCTAGGTCTAAAACTGTAAGTGCGGTAAGTTATATGTTTAATCCAAACTATGAACTTGTCCTTCGCAATTATGACAAGATGAAAAAGGCTGAATTAAGGGAGGCGGAAAATGAAATTAACTTCTAAAAACTCTCTTATATTCCTTATCATATTAAGTTTGATGTCTTTTATTAGCATAATGTTTTCTATATTTACGGGGATTGTTTTAAATTCGTCTTTGGAAAGTAATATTTTTAAGCTAAATCCAGTTGTAATACCAAAGTTTGAAAATACTGATAATATGCTTAAAATACTTCCGATGAAATCTGCTGTGATTACAAAATATCAAATGGAAGATTTCACAAAAAAGCTTATTATGGAGTATATAACTGTAAGATATACTGTTAATGGTTCGGGGTATATGATGATGGAAAATACTGGGATTGGAGATAAAAGCAATAATCTTTTTAATGGGGCGATATTGAAAATTCCAAGCTATGTTCCAGAAACAAATAGCTATAATTCTGCATATAACTCGTTTGTAAGTGGGAAAAATAATGATGTGGAGGAGATTTCAAACCTTATGTCCCAAAATATAACTAGGTCGGTTAAAATATTAGAGGCGCCATATAAGTATAAGGATAGGTGGAAAACGTTAGTTGAGTTTATTTACAAAAATCCAGATACTAACTTTTTATCAGAGGCGCAGAGGGAACGTTGGGAAATTAATATGGAAATTGGAAATATAAGGGGAAGAAGTTTGTATTCGGTTCCATTTAATCCTTCGTATATTTTTGCATTTGAAGTAAAGTGGATTGAAAAAATCAGGAAGTAAAAGTTTGTCTGTTATGTATGGGAATTTGCAAAATTAAATACACCCATGGTTAGGGTGTATTATTTAATTTATATTTGTGGTAGGTTAGCCTAATTTCTTTTTCAAGATTTCGTTTACAATTTGTGGGTTGGCTTGTCCCTTCATTGCCTTTAATGTTTGACCAACGAACCAGCCAAAGATTTGGACTTTACCACCTTTATATAATGCTACATTGTCAGGTGATGATGCGATTATGTCATCAATTACCTTTTCAATAGCATCAGTGTCGGATACTTGTTTTAATCCCTTTGCCTCCACAATTTTACGAGGAGATTTTTCGTTGCCTTCATACATAAATTTGAAAACATCCTTTGCTATTTTTCCGCTTATTGTTCCGTCTTTTATAAGGTCAATAAGTTCACCCAAAGATTTTGCAGGGATAGGGCTTTCTGTTATGTCCTTATTTTCCTTATTAAGGACAGCGAAAAGTTCCGTTTGCATCCAATTTGCAACCATTTTTCCGTCATGTGATTGGGTGTCCTTGACTGCATCTTCAAAGTATTCAGCAACCTCACGTTCTGCGGTTAAAATATCCGCATCGTAATCGGAAAGTTTGTATTCTTCAATAAATCTTTTCCTTTTTGCATCAGGAAGTTCTGGCATTGAAGCCTGTATCCTTTCAACTAGGCCTTCTTCTAAGATAAGAGGCATAATGTCAGGGTCTGGGAAATAGCGGTAATCTATTGCATTTTCCTTACTTCTCATAGAACGAGTTGTGCCAGTGTTTGCGTCAAACAATCTTGTTTCTTGAACGATTTTGCCACCGTCATCCAAAATTTCAAGTTGGCGATTGGATTCGTATTCAATTGCCTGTATTGCGAATCGGACAGAGTTCACATTTTTCGTTTCGGTTCGTGTGCCGAAAGTATCGCTTCCCTTTTCACGAAGAGAGATGTTTATATCGCAACGCATACTTCCTTCGTCCATATTGCCGTCGCATGTTCCAAGATAGCGGACGAGAGAGCGAATCTTTTTTATGTATTCGCCAGCCTCATAAGGGCTTGCCATATCTGGCTTTGATACGATTTCCATTAACGCTACACCTGCACGATTGAAATCAACCATTGATTTTGTTGGTGATAAATCGTGGGTAAGTTTTCCTGCGTCTTGTTCAACGTGAAGTTTTTCAATGCGAATCTTTTTAGGTAGTCCTTCTTCGTTTATAATTTCAACCCAACCGTCGCTTACTATTGGATGGAATTGTTGTGTGATTTGGTATCCAGTTGGAAGGTCGGCATAGAAATAATGTTTTCTATCAAACACAGATTTTTTATTGATTTTTGCATTTAATCCCAAACCTGTTTTAATTGCCTGTTCAATACAGAATTTATTTATAACAGGAAGTTGTCCAGGGAAACCAGAATCCAAAAATGATACATGTGTGTTTGGAAGAGCGCCGAATTTTGTTGAGCTTTTTGAAAAAAGTTTAGAATCACTTATCACCTGGCAATGGATTTCCAAACCGATATTCATTTCGTATTCTTTGTTTTTGCCTTTTAAAATATATGTCATCGTTATTCTCCCATTACCTTTGATGGTGTGTTATCAAATTTTGAAATTGCCTCTATATGATGTGCGAATTTGAAGATTGTTTCTTCATCAAAACGCTTTCCAATTACTTGAAGTCCAAGAGGTAGTCCATTTTTATCATAGCCAACAGGAATGCTTATTGCAGGAAGTCCAGCTAAGCTTGCACCAACTGTATAAATATCGTTTAAGTATACATCAAGTGGTGAAAGAGAATCATTTTTTGAAAATGCAGCACCTGTTGTTGATGGGGTTAGTATTACATCAACTTTTTTGAATACCTCATCAAAATCATTACAGATAAGACGGCGGGTTTTAAGTGCCTTTAAGTAAGAACGTTCATAAAATTCTTCGGTTAAAATTGTTGAACCGATAAGAAGACGTTTTTTTACCTCTGCCCCGAATCCTTCTGTTCTTGTTAATTCATACATTTCATCAAGAGAGTGGAATGGACTTTTTGTTCTGTATCCATATTTTACACCATCGTATCTTGCAAGATTGGAAGATGCTTCGGCTGGTGCGATTATGTAGTATACAGGAAGTGAGAATTTTGTGAGTGGTAGTGATACCTCTACAACTTCGGCACCAAGGCTTTCAAGTTCCTTTGCCCTTTCATCCCAAAGTTTTTGAACTTCTGGATTAAGTTTATCGCTTTTGTATTCAGTTGGGATACCGATTTTTAAGCCCTTTATGCTTTCGCCTAATACCTTTGTGAAATCAGGAACTGCACGAGGGGCAGTTGTTGGATCTTTGTCATCTTGACCTGAGATTACATTTAAAAGGAGAGCGTTGTCTTCTACTGTTCTTGCAATTACACCTGGGACATCAAGTGATGATGCGAATGCAACTATACCATAACGGGAAGCACGACCATAGGTTGGTTTTATGCCGACAAGTCCACAAAATGATGATGGTTGACGGATTGAACCACCAGTATCAGAGCCAGTTGCAGCCATTGCCTGACCAGATGCAACAGCAGAGGCAGAACCACCAGAAGAACCGCCAGGGACTAAATCTTCACCGTTTCTTTTGTATGGGTTTTTAACTTCGCCAAAGTAGGAGGTTAAGTTTGTTGAACCCATTGCAAATTCATCCAAAGATGTTTTACCAAGCATTGTTATACCAGCGTTTAGTAATTTTTCGGAAACGGTTGATTCATATTCTGGGATAAAATTTTCAAGCATTTTTGAGGAGGCGGTAGTTCTTACACCCTTTGTGCAGAATAAATCCTTTATTGCCATAGGAATACCCTCTAAAAATCTTGCTTTATCGTGGGCGATGTTTTCATCTGCAACACGAGCTTGGGAAAGGGCGATTTCTGGGGTTTCGGTAATAAAGGCATTAAGACCTTTATACTTTTCCATATTATCAATATATGCTCTTGTAAGTTCAACGGCGGATATTTCCCTTTTTGATAATAAATTTTTTGCCTGTGCTATTGTTAAATCTGTTAATTTCATTTTTATTTTCCTTTTTAATCTTATAAATCAACTTTTTTTGTTTTGCCAGTTTTTGCCCAAAGTTCCATTATGAATTTAAGGCAAGTTATGTTTGTAAATAGAGATGCAAGGATACCCATAATAAGAGTTATTGCGAATCCCTTGATTGGACCAGAGCCGAATTGGAACAAAATTAAACCAGAGGCAAGGGTTGTAATATTACTATCCATAATAGCGGAAAGGGCGTTATTAAATCCTGATTCTATGGACTTTATTGCACTCATTCCGTTTTTTGCTTCTTCTCTCATTCTTTCAAAAATCAAGATGTTTGCGTCAACGGCCATACCTATGTTAAGGGCGATACCTGCTATACCTGGAAGAGTTAATGTTGCACCAGTTAGGGCAAGTCCTGCGAATATAAGTATTATGTTGAATATTAAAACTATGTCAGAGAAAATTCCTAATACTCCGTAAGTTAGGACCATAAATACAAGGACTATTATTAAGCCAAGGATACTTGCAAAACTTCCTTTTGCAATGGAATCGGCGCCGAGTCCTGCTCCTACGGTTCTTTCTTCTACTATGGTTAATTCTGTTGGAAGTGCACCAGAGCGAAGCATAGTTGATAGGTCGTTTGCTTGCTCGGTTGAGAAACTTCCTGTGATTTGACCATAACCGCCAGTAATAGCCTCTTGGATAACAGGGGCAGATAGAACACGACCGTCAAGGACTATTGCGAATCGTTTACCGACATTTTCAGATGTTAATTTTGCAAATGATTTTGCACCAACTGTGTTAAAGGTTGTTGTGACGGCTGGACGTCCATTTCTGTCGTATGAAACACGAGAATCGGTTAATGTATCGCCGTTAACGGCTATTTTCTTTTTGATAACTATGCCATCAACAATTTCACTGTCAAGAGAGATATGGCCAGTTTGCATTGCTTCCTCATCAACCTCATGGAAAGTCATTTTTGCAGTTTTTCCGATAAGCTCTTTTACTCTGTCTGGATTATCAACACCAGGAAGTTGAACCATAATTCGGTTTTCACCTTGTTTCTGAATAGAAGGCTCTTTATTACCAAGGCTGTCAATACGGCGACGAACTATTTCAATTGAGTTTGAAAGGACATCGGTTTTTATTTTTGAAATAGCAGCTTGGGAATAGTAAATTTTTAGCTTGTTATCTGTGGTATCAATATCAACTTCGTTTGAGGTTGCATTTCGGATACGTTTTCTTGCCTCGGTAATATCGTCTTTGTTTTTTATTACAACACTTACGGAATTTGAAATACCTGTTAGGTTTGAATAAGGTATTATGTTTTTATCGTTGGATTTATCACCACGAAGTTCTTTCCTTATAGTATCTTTTAATATTGAGTAGCGTTCTTTTATAACGCCATCTATATCTGCTTCAAGAAGAATGTATGCACCGCCTTTTAAATCAAGACCAAGAGAGATTTCGGAATCTTGCATATATTCAGGAAGATGTAGTCTTTGTTCCTCAGTTAAAAAAGTTGGTATTACAAGAATAATAGCGAGTATCATTATTATTGATATAGTAAAAAGTTTTATTTTAGATATTTTCATTTATAGCTCCCACAATTGAATAATAAAGAAATTTTATAGAATGTTAAAGAATTTTGCAAGAAATAATATTCTTATTTTATTTTTTTAATTTACTTTTTTTTAATATTAGATTATATTGGTTTCAGATACAGAAAATATCTGTATTTAGTATTAGAGATAATACGGGAGTGTCAGAACTCTTTTATCAGACGAGGTATATACAAACAAATGATACTCTCAGAGTATCTTTTTTTTTTGTTTTATGCCGACTGCCCAGCCCTTTGTGGTTGGGTAGATTGTGATTATACAATAGGAGAAATTTCTCTAAAAATCACAAAAGTCATTGTCTGATATGATTTTCTGAACTGCCCGGCCACTATCACTGATACGTGGGATTTTTTTATAAAAAAAAGGGGAAAAAGAAAATGAACAAAATGCCGAAGTGGGTAATGGTATCCACGATAATTTCAACTATGTTGATTGGAAAAATTGCAATCGCATCAACTTTCACTGATGCCTTAGTAAACTACTGTGTTCCGATAAATGCGTCAGTGTGTTCTGGGGCGGAAAGGGCTTTGTATAATAGCAGTCTTACGGGGAACAAATGTGAATGTCAAAGGGTAGGTATGTATTACGATACGACTTTGACGGTGAGATATTGTAAGAATTGTCCAGAGGGGACAATAACGGGGACGGCGAAGAATCTTACGTCATGTAAAGCTATAAAATGTCCGAGTGGGTTTAAGGTTTTGAAGGCGACTAATGGAGTATGTGCTAGTGGATTTAGTTTGAAAACTATAACGAACAATTCTTGTCCGACGGGATATAAGACATATAAATTTGAGTAAGATGTATGGGTGGGAGTTTTTCACATGGTCTTCGCTTCCACCCTTCCCAAAAGATGTGGTGAGATTTATGAGAAATATTACGAAGGAAAATCTTAGTCAGCACAATGGGACCGAAGGTCCTAGCACCTGCCCCAAGGGGGCGGAGGGCAGGTGCTTTGCTGACTGGGAATGTGTCCCAAGAAAAACTAAAACAAATTTCTTAACACAAAGATAACTAATAACAAACTAACAAAAAGGAGAAACTATGAACAAACTTAAATTATCTTTAATCGCAATCGCTACATTTGTAGCTTCAAACTCTAACGCCCAAACCTTCTATCAGTGCGTACCTAATGGCTGCCCTAATGGTCAATACTTTGACGGTGCAAACTGTAAAGCTCTCCCTGCTACACATACCCACACTGCTTGTGCAAATGGCAAGTATTTTGATGGCGTTAATTGTAAAGATTTGCCAGCTACTTATACTCATCCAGTTTGTGCTGATGGACAATATTACAATGGTCAAAGTTGTAAAAATTTTCCAAAGTATTGTTCAGAAGTAAAAAAGGTAAGAATTAATAATGCAAAAGATCCAACACCAGCAGGATGGAATTGTTTTTTGGAAAGTTCTGGCACTAATGCTAGTTATAGAGATTATCTTTGTGCAAGGACTTATTTGTGCAATTGATAAGTTTAGAAATATGATATCTAATAATGCTGTAATTCAATAAAAACTCCCCAAGCATAAAAACTTGGGGGAATTTTTATTCTGTTTCGTTTAAGCTTTTATGATAAACAATTTGATTTCCGCCCTTTGTTTTTGCTTTTTTAGAAGCCTCCGCCGCGGAAGCGATTAAGTCCTGTGGTGTTTCACCACTTATTGGATAGGTTGCAACACCCATACTTATAGATATATGTTCAATATCCTTGTGTAAAGCATAAGGTCCAGTTATTTTACTGAATATTTTTTCTGCCATTTTTTGAATGCTTTCTTGGGTATATATATCAAGAAGTATTATGCAGAAAATATCCGCTTTTACTCTTGCAACAGTATCACTTTTTTCAAGGGTATCCATTAAAAGAGAACCAAGGTTTTTAAGTATTGTATCGCCAGTTAAGTAATCGTGTTTGTTATCAAGCTCCTTGAACCTATCTATATCAATATAAAGTATGGAAAGAACCGACATATCCTTTTCAATTTTATGGATATTATGTTCTAATCTTTGTAAAAAAGAATTATAGTTTAGTGTCTTTGTGAGTGGGTCAATATTTGGGTCAAATGGAAGCTCGTTCATTTTTGAAATATATGAATAGATAGAAGAGCAGATACCGATAAAGTGGTTTGCCTCACCTATATCATTATAAATTGCGGAAAAATGTATTTCCATTGGGACTACGGCACCAGATTTGCTTCTTGCTAAAACTTGGCCGTTCCAGTAGCCGTTAAGGACCAAATCGCGGATAAAATTTTTAAAAGATAGGATATCACTTTGTCCACCGAAAAGGAAGTCTGGAATTTTTCCTATGATGTTTTCCTTTTCATCAGAAATTAAATTGCAAAGGGCAGTATTGACAGAGGCGATTTTTCCAACGGCGTCAAGTATCATCATTGCGTCAGTTGAAAATTCAAATATGGTTGTTGCAAACGAGGCTAACTCCTTATTCGCAACAGGAATTTTATATGTTTCCGTTGATGTTGTGGAATTATTGTTTTTTAAGAATTTTGATAGCATTTTTCCCTCTTGTCTTTTAAAGCTCCTTTTGTTATTATATAAGAAAAAATACTGAGGTCAATTAAAATTATGAAAAGTCTTTATATAAATACTACTGGTGTTTTATTGCAACTTTGTTTTAAAGAAGGGGACAAAGTTTGTAATTTTTTATCAGATGGTAGCAAGAGTCAATCGGAGGAGATTTTTGAGGCTATCTCATCGGTGTTGGGTGATGTTAAAATATCCGATTTAGATTTTGTCGTGGTGGTTGTTGGACCTGGGTCATTTACTGGGATAAGATTAGGGCTTTCTGTTGTTAAGGGATTTTTGATTGCAACGGGTGTCCCAGTTGTTTGTGTTAATAATTTTGAGGCTGTATATTATACCTTTAAGGATAAATGTTTGAAAGAGTATAATATTTGCTTTGATGCAGGTGGTAAGGATTGTTATTTTGCAAAGCTTGATAAAGATGGTGAGCCTGTCGGTGGGTATTCTTTGATGTTAAAATCAGATGTTGTCTGTGATACTGTTGATTTTAAGATTGAGCCAGTAAAAGTATTAGAAGAGGTTGAGAGCAGTTTTGATAAGGCTTTGTTCGTTCAAAAGGATATAGAACCTTTGTATATAAAGCCACATTATGCAAAAAAGAAAGATTTGGGTTGTAATAAATAAAAAACTTGCGTTATTAGTGAAATTTTGGTATACTAAGGAAAGTAAGTTTAATTTATAGGAGAAAAAAATGTCAATATTCAAATTTTTAACAAAAAAATCTACACTTATCTGTCTTGGACTTTTGGTTTTGGTTATGTTTGTTATTCCTGCTGATGTTTGGGCGCAAGCAAGACAAACTGGTGATGGAGCTCAAATTGTGGATAGGGGGTTAACTGGTCCGTTTGCAAAATTCTTACAACGTGGTAGCCAATTGTTTGCATATACAAGAAATGCTTTGTTTGTTATAGCTGCCGTTGCTTTCTTAATGTATGCTTGGGGTGCAATAGAAAAGGGTGATATTGAATGGAAAAAGTTATTTATGTTGATTGTTGCACTTGTTCTTCTTGGTGTTGCTGGATTTATTGTTTCTTATATGGCTGACCCAGAAAACAACAATGATATACAAGGAACATATAGAGGATTAAAGGATACCAATGGTTGGGATTAAACCTGAATTATAAATTAAGAAATCCCCAATTAATGGGGATTTTTTTATTTTAGAATGTATAATCGGTATATTTGAATTGGCGACGGGCTTCATTGTTTGCTTCTAAAATATCAAAGGCATTTTGCTTTTTATTTTCAAGGACCAATTTTCCGTATGTTGCAGTAAGTCCAGTTGGAGCTTCCTCCTCTACATTTAAAAGCCACTGATTTGGCTCTACATTTGGTTTACCATATTTAGATAAAACGAAATACCAAAATGCACGGCGACGTTCCTCCCTTTGGTATTTAAAGTTTAGTGAATCACCATATTTTTTATTTACGTCGTTTGTGTATTCTATTTTATAAACTTTGTTATCAGTTATAGGGCTTGTGAAATAGACATTTATATCTTCGTTTGTATCGTGTTTTTTGAATGATGCCCTGTAAATGTATTGCATTTTATCCTTTTTTGCGAGACCAGTGATGCAGGCCTTTAAATTTTCAGGGATAAGGATATCGTGTTTTCTGCATATTGAATCATAATTAAAAGAAAAATATTCTGGAATTTTGTATTCTATATCGGTTAGTTTATATTTTCTTTCCTTTAAAACTTTGCGGACTTTCTTATAATCCATTTCAAGCATTACGCCAGCAATATCAAAATATTTTACACGTTCGTTAGTATCTGATACTATGTAATCCTCTTCGCCTTCTTCTACATAATCTTCGTATTCTTCAATTTCGCCGTCTTCACCTATAAATTCTACATCATCTTCGTATGAATCCATATCCATAATTTCTTGGGAATAAGTAATGGAGCTTATTGATAAGAATAGAAATGTTAGTAATGTTTTAAGCAAAATTTTCTCCTTTGAAAATCATTATAATATATATTTTTTAAAAGTAAAATAATTACTTTATTTTAAATTCGTTTATTATTTGTTGAAGCTGGTTTGTTTTTATTATTTCATTTAATCTTGTTTCAATTAAATCTTTTAGGGTAAATATTTCTCCGTTTAATGTTATTTTTTCGTGGGTTTTATTTTTATTTATTGCAATTAAATATGGAATTGAATTTGAGTATTTTAAGATTTTAAGGTTTTTAACCCTTGGATTGGTTTTGTTTTCTGTTAAATAATCAATGACTAGTTCAAGAGGGGTTATTAAAAATGTTTTTGTATTTAGTATTGTTTCCATTGCGGTATTTATATCCTTTATTGGAAGAGTTTTTATTGATGGCAAGCTCATATTTAAGTTTTCAATTGAGATAGGTTGATTTTTGACCGATAATTTAGATATTGTTTCAAATAAATCCTTTGTAAGTATATTTTTGTCCTCTACATTTGAACTGTTAATTACGATTGCTATATTATCATTGTAAATTGGTATTGGTATGTAGTTTAAATAATCCAAATTGTTTTCATCAAATGTTATGCCTATTATTAAATCTATGCTTGGGTTTGATAGACTTAGCATTGAGGCTTGGATGGCTTCGTTATAATTTGTATATGGAATGTAGTTTAATTTTGTATTAGTATTTTTGAAAATTTCGGAAATTATGCTGTGGGCGGCACCATTGTAATTTGTGTTGTAGTAATTTTTGTTTGAGCTTTTGTTTGGGTTTAATGTTTGAATACCTATTGGTGCAGTGTAGGATATATTTATTGTTGAATTTTGGGCAAAAGAAAAATTCCTTATCAAACATAGGTTTAATAAAGTGTAGGTTAAGAATGTAATGAATTTTACCCCTCTTTTCATTTTCTATCCGTCCTCTTCATAGAGTAAAATTGTTATACATAAAAGTATTGTGACAATAGGTATGGTTATGTTTGATATGAATATAGGGATTCTTCCAGATGTTCCGATTGCACGAACAACTTGATCCATAAAGAATGCACCGAATCCGATTAAGATTCCGCCTGTGAGTTTGAAAATCAGGTTTGCTTGATTTCGTTTTGGGGATATGGAAAATATTGCTGAAATTAAAAGCATAGCGCAAAGTGTTAATGGTAAAAATAGTAATGTATAAAAATAGGATAAATGTTTTCGTGCGGAGAAACCAGATTTTTCAAAAAAGCTTATGAAACTTGGTAATTCCCAGAAGGAAAAGCTTTCTGGTTCTGATGAATTTTCTTCTATTTTATCCGCAGTTAAATTTGTTGGATAATCGTATATTTCAAATTCATCAATAAAAAGTTTTGGATCAATTATTTTAACGTTGTTTAATATTAGTCTGTGGTCCTTTAATGTTGCTGAATCTGCCTCTATCCTTTTTAAAAAATTATTTTTAAGGTCGGTTATGAATATAGTTAAATTTTTTGCATTTAAGGTGTTATTTTCCTTTTTTATATATTCGGAGTATATAAAAGATTGGGTAAGGTCAGATTTTTCTTTTAACCATAAACCACTTTGTGAAAAAAGAAGTGGGTTAGAGGTTGTGATTTCGTATTTATAGTTTAGTCTTGAAACTCTTTTTTTAAGGGCGGAGCCGATAGGACTTAATACTGTCATATTTAATATGCCTATTGCTACACAAGCCCCTAAAATAGGGACTAAAAATTGCCATACTGATATTCCGATTGAGCGAATTACGGTAAGTTCAGATGTCCTTGATAACTTCCAGAAAGTGAGTATCCCTGCGAGCAATACTGATAATGGTAGGGTTGTTGTTAGGGTGTAGGATATATCAAGCAAGGCATATTGCATAGTGACACTGAAAGGAATGTCGCGGGCCTTTGTTGCAAATGATTTTAGATTGTTGATTATTGAAAATAGGGCTATTATACCAGCAATACAGCAAAATACCAATCCAAATGATTTTATAAAGTGGATTGCTAAAAACTTGTATAGTATATTATATTTCTTTATTTTCATACTTTTATTTATACTATATTATTTAAGAAAATAAAGATATTTTTTTAGATTGATTTGAAGGAAACTATTTTATCCTTATCAATTATAGATAGAAAATATCCGCCAAGGTATCCTGCGGTTCGGATATTTATTCCGTTTATTGTTTCGTTAAGTGAGAATATTTTATCATCGGCATCTTTTACTGGATATGAAATTTCTGCGAGATGTAGGACTGTGCCGTTGAAAATTGCCGTAGAATCTATTACCTCGTATAAAGGGATTTCTAATCTGTGAAGGGCGCTTTTTAGCCATGTTTTTGTTGTGGTTTCAGATGTAGCAATTACGATTAAGCTTCGGTCAAAATTCCAAAAATTGTCTGTGTATGTGATAAGATATTCTGGGGTTGTATCATTTGATTCAATTAATGGGATTTTATTTATGACCTTTATGTTTTGTTTTTCTGGGGCAAGGATATTCATCCACCATACATCCTTTGGTGATGTTTTTGTGGCTGGAATTGATGCCATAAGGTTATTATTTTTTGTGATATTTTTAATTATATCTGTATAGGTTGGAAAAAGTTTATATTTTGTATTAAACAGAGGGAATATATTTTGAATGTGTGAAATTATTCCATTTAGTTCGTCAGATTTGTTTCCCTTTAATGATATGCCTATTTCAATATTTTTACTTTGCATATTAATAAGTTTTATTAGTCCGATTGTTGTTGATAGGGTTAATTCGTCATATTTTCTTTCGTTTGTGATTTTTTCAGTTGTAAGGGATAGGGATTTTGATAAATCGTAGGTGCTTAGGTTTGTTTTTTGATTTAATTCGCCAATAAGTTCTGTGCGTTTTTTTATTAAATCATATAATGATATATCAATTATATCTAAGGTTGAATTTATTTCCTTTACTTCATCACTGGTTAAAGTTTTTAATTTTTTTGTAAGCATTTTATCCTCTTAAATTTGACTTAGCTATTATATCAAAAAAAATGAAAAAGAGAAAGTATAAAATCATAAAATAAAAATGTATTGTAAAATTTCTTAATTTGGAGTAATTTATTTATATGAGGAGAGAGAATTAAATGGCAAATGAAGTTTTAAATTCTGCACTTAAATACCTTGCGAATTGGTATATGCAATCTAATATAGAAGAGGTTGCAGTTAATAGAGAAGGGGAGGTGTGGCTTCGTCTTCGCGGGAAAAGAGAAATTCCTTGGGTAATGGAGAGGGATAGTCATTTATCAAAAGCTTATTTAACAGATATTATGAATATTATTGCAAATACGTATGAGGTTCCGTTTGATCCTGCGACAGGGATTCCTGTTGTGTATGCTACACTTCCTGGGGATCATAGATTTTCGGGGATTGCAGGTAAAAATGTCCTTTATGATAATGATGATATTGAGGGAGGAATTGCCCTTGCAATAAGGACCAAAAAGGATACTGTTGATTTTAATTTTGCCGATTATGGTTTGGTAAAGGGGGAGGAGTTGAAAAAGCTTTCGTCCCAGAATATAGAGCTATCAAGTGATCCTTATCAAAGGTTGATGGATGCAATTAGAAGAGGTGATCATATTTTGATAAGTGGTGCGACGGCGACTGGTAAAACAACTTTTTTAAATAATATTTTGGCGTTGTTAAGTCCGAATCTTCGTGTGATTACGATTGAGGATTCAAGGGAGTTAATTGTTCCACAAAAGAATCATATTCATTTGCTTTTGTCACGAACGGGGCAAACAAATATGTTTACATACAAAGATGTTATTGATTTGGTTGTGCGTATGACTCCTGATGCTATTATGGGTGGTGAAATTTCCACGGAAAATGCTGGTGCTATATGGGAGCTTATGGGAACAGGACATAAGCATTTCTATGCAACAATTCATGCCGAATCGGTTGAAGGTGTATATAAGGCCTTTATAGATAGGATTTTGCATACATTTCCAGAGCTTGATCAACAAAAGACTTTTGAGGAAATGAAAAAGAAGCTTCGTGTTGTGCAAATTGGACGTGAGGGTAATATAAGGGCGATTACAGATATTGCCTAAACTTATTTACCAAAAGGTTTAAGTGAAAATAAAACGACAAGTGGAGTTTCGGATTCAAATGTTAATGAAAGAGATTCATCTTCACGTTTAAAAGTTATGACTTTTTTAGTATTAGATACTTCGTTCCAACCAAGTGATTTTAGGGTTGTTTCATAAAATTTTAGAAAGTCGTCCTTTGATAAATCACTGCTTGAAACATATTGTTCAATTATTCTTATTTCTTCGGTGTCATAGGAAAAAGGTTCTTCTTCGTTAAGTCCGTCTTGAAGTGGAATTTCTTCAAATGCGGACATAAAACCTTCGGCATAAGCATTAAAAGAAATAAATGTAAAAAGTGTTAAACATAGTATAAAAATTTTTTTAATCATTTTTGTTTCCTTTATTATTAAGACTTACTGTTCGTATTGTTCATCTATTAAACCACTCATATCTTCATCAATTCTTAGCATAACATCTTGATCAAGGAATATCATAATTCGGGTTCCTGCGGCAACAGTAAATGGTATTGATTGTTGTGCAGATTGTTCCATCAACTTTTGCATTGTGGTTTTCCAATTTTGTTCAATTTCCAATTTCATTTTATCTTTTGATGACATATTTGCAATTGTTTGGGTATCAGTTGGCGACCAACCATAGCTTGTTTCATCTGAGGCAAAATCAACATCGGTTTCACCATCTTCGTTTAAAAATGTATCTAAGGCTTGATATGTGCCATCACTTCGTTTTGCACGAGTTACGAATTGAGATGATGTTGGGAATAATGCTTCCATTGCAACAGGAAGAACAGAATAAAGAAGAGGTTTCATAAATAAATCTCGCATATATTCTGTGTCATTTTTTCCTGGGACACCTTCACGACCTTGGGCATCGGCTGTATAGTTTGTAATTTGAGTTAAATCAAATTCCGCACCGTCTGGACGTATAAGCCTTTGCCAGTCTATACTTATTTTTGCAATTTCTTGAAGACCACCACTAGCAGGAGCTTGAGCCTGTCCTATTAATTGTGAACCAGAAGGGATTATTATAGTTCGTCCATCACCACCATAAACGTTTCGTTCAACTGTTGCAACAGCGGTTGTTGAATCTTCTCTGTATACAGTGCCATCAATTTCAGATTTATCTATGTTTCCAAAATATATTGGTCGGTTAAGAACGGCTGGAATTGGTTTTGCCTGACGAAGGACATATCGTTCGTCCTTTGGCATAGATGAAATTTGATCTGAGGTTTTTATTGAGAATGGGACAAGTGCATTTTTTTGTTTTCCAATAATGTTTAGTGGATCGTCGGCCTTGTAAAGATCATACTCCTCTGTGCTTTCTCTTTTTTGTTCAGCCTTTATTAATGTGCGGTTATTCCAAACTTGTTCAAAATCTGGATTAAAATTTTCTGCGTTAATTGTTTCCATTACCTCCTCTAATAAAGGTAGATCTGTTTCTATTCTTTTTTCCTCTGCCTTTTTTTTATCAAACACAGCACCCTTTCCGATAAGTTTTCCTGTTCCTGTTTCAAGGACCATACCGTCTTCTTGTAAAGAACCTATGACCTTTGTGCAATTTGGAGAAAATACATCATTATTTTTTTGAACCCAACCTATGAACGTTCCTGAAAAATCATAGGCTTTACTTGCGTATTTTTTGCAATCATCAGGATAAACGGTTCTTTGTGTTTGTGATTGGGATATTGCGGGTGCTACGGCATTTGTGAATCTTCTTACATCACTTTGTGTGGCTGGTTCAAAGTCATCATCTTCGTCTTCATACTCATCATCGTATTCTTCTTCATCATAAAAATCGTCTTCTTCCTCTTCATTGGAAATTTGAGTCGCTGGTGCAGGCTTTTCCATTGATGAAAGGGCGACATTTATTTTATAGGTTCTGTTTTTGCCCTTTTCACTTTGTGGGTCGTCAGGTGAGTTTTGCGAATCTGGATCATTATATGTTAATAATAAAAAGATATTTTTGTTTTCAACCTTTGTTGGATTCCAGACAAGGTTTATTATACAGCCTGCTTCTGGTGTAATAGATTCACGTTGTGTGCAATCCTCATCAAAAGAAAGTCCGTCTACTTGTGTAGAAAAGGATATATCACTTATTTTTATAGGATTATTTGCAACAGAAATCATAATAGAGTTGAAAGTTTCGTTGCCGACTATGATATTTTCAAATTTTACTGTTTGAGGGTCGGAACTTACAATAGGAGATATGTAAGTGAAAGTTTCGGTTAGGGTTGTTGTAGTTGTTTCCTTTGAGGTAGCTTGGTTAATTGCCCCCATATCGTTTTGATTTTTGTTTGCAGTAAAAATCGCCCCCACAACAAAAATGCCGAGCATAATAAAGGCAATGAAAAGCAAAATGGTATTTGTTTGTTTTGTTGAAATATCCGATTTGCTTTGCTTTTCTGGTGGCAACATTTTTGCATTCTCATCTGATGGAGATGTTGCTTGTGCTTCGGTTTTCTTTTTATTAAATATTGCCATAGGTTAATCCCTTTATCATTGTGTCCTTACAACATTGCATGGAACATTTTGAAGAGAAAGTTTTTGGCATATTTCGTCGGCAACTTCTATTTGTGAGAATGGACCGATTCTTAGGCGATAGAATTCACCACCGTAGTATCTTTGTTGTCCGATTTCATCAACACCGCTTGTTTCAACGGAATAGAATGGTGTGTATTCATCAAGCCATGGTAGTTTTTCCGTTAGTTCTAACCATTTATTTTCAAGGTCGGATACTGACTTGCTTCTGAATATTTCCACACTTACGTTTTGTGAGTTTTGTTTCACAAGTGGAACGTAATGGTTTGGAAGAACTGAGGCATTTGTTTTTGCCTTTGGTAAAAGTTGATTATATATTACTTCATTTTGTTCCCCAGTTAGGTATGATGCACCACTGCCCATACCCATTGGGTATCCACCCATTTGCATACCTGCGTTATAAGGAAGGGTTTGTGGATACATATAACTTCCGTATGACATATTGTCGTAATAATATGATTCTCCACCACCGACAAACTGTCCTTGCATTCCCATATTTCCAGCATTCCCACCAATGTTTCCTGCAACAGCGATTAAGTCCTGTGGAGGTGGTGGATTAGATAGGAGGTATGGCTTTGAACGGAGTTTTATACATACAATTCTTTGTCCGTTTCTTAATACTAAATCGCCGATTGCTTCTACTACAAGAAGACGGCTTTGTGGACCTTCTGTTCGTGAACCAACTGGTGTTTCACCACCTTCTACAAGAAGGGAAACAACAGGGCGTTGATTCATATTTAATGCCTTTTCTCCGAAATCAATATAGGTAAAGATTTGATCGCGCCAAACTCTTTCTGGAGCGATTACATAATCGTCAGGATTTGGAACGAATACGTCCAAGTCAAAGCGGAATTCTGTTGGATCAACATTGATACTTTTTATCCAGCCGAAATCTTCGCCTTCCCAATCGCTATCACCTATTTCATTAAAGCTTTGTCCGCCCATCATTGATTTTGATGATACAAAGCCGTTTGACGAACCGCCTGATGCTGAATTGCTACCTTTTCTGTATTTATAAGGAACAGAAACATCAATTACAGAAGAGGTAATTTTTTCAGTATTAAGAGGTTCTGATTTTAAATAGAATACGTATTTATTTCCACTGTTTCCGAAAATAAATAAGTTAGTATCAGCCATTGCACGACCGTCAACTGGTGAAATCATAAATGTGTTTTTTTCAACTGGACGTCCGTCAAAGAAATCCTTATCACCTACATAGGCATCCTTTATAGTTTCCCATTCAGGGAAATTTATGATTGTGAGCATACCGTCGCGAAGTTTTATTGGCATAACTGAACCTGGTTCCCATTGGATTTTTTGAAAACCTGGTTTAGTTTGATTTTCACCCATATTTTGCATTGGATTATCCCATGCGTTTTGGGTTCCGAATCCAATACCTGGTATAATTTCTTGTGAATATACTGGTGTTGTTAAAATTGCCATTATCAAAGGTAAAATTTTAAAAATATTTTTCATTTTTATTTCTTTCCTGTTCCTCTTTTTATAATTTAGCCTTTTTTTTATTGATAATACAAGTCTTTTTTTTATTTTTTTATTATTTTATGTATTTATACTCTTCAATTACAAAGCCAAGAGGGTTTTTCCACATAGCTTTTGTGTTCTTTTTATATGGTGTTTGGAGGAATTTTGCCTTTATTTGGATTTTTTTAATTTCTGTTTTTTTGTTTAGTCCAAATTGGTCCGTTATGTTTAATGTGGCAAATATTTCCCATAAATTAAGTTCAGTATGGTATTGAACATCGTCTGGATTAATAGATACAGTTATAATTTGTTTTTCTGGGTTTAAAAGTCCGTGTTTGAAATAAGGACTGTTATAAAAGTCCCTGTATACACTTTCAGAGCTTAGGAAAAATAAATTGCTGTCGGGTCCCCAAATTTGCCTCATCTTTATAGGGTTCGTATATAAGCTTTCCCGTTCAATTACGTATTGGGTTATATAAGTTTTTGCAATTTGGTTTCCGATTGAATTTTGATATATGCTTAAATCAGAAGATCTTTGTATATATAAGCTTTCTATATTATCGTCTTGGGCTTCTACAAAAAAAGCTTCCCATTTTGTTTGTGGCGCGATTTTATCAAATGAAAATAATAGAATAAGATTTAGTATTAAACTTAATACCATAAAAATTATGAAAACTCTTAATAACCATAAGTATCTTTGTTCATCTATTTTTTTCAATTTCTCTCTCCTCAATTCATTTATACTATACTGGTAGGAAAAATAAATTTCAAGTAAATATAATCTTTTTTTTCTTATTTATTAGGATTGTTTTTTGGTTGATAAGATTTGAAAATAATGGTATATTATAATTTATAATTTTAAAGGGGAAGGGAAATGAGTGAGAAATCTTTGAATATAGGTGTTGTAAAGGAAGTTGAGGGAAGTATCGTTGTTGTGTATTTTGAAAAAAAGTTGCCTGCGATTTATGAAAAGCTTGTTGCGACTATAAATAAAAATACAGACAGTCAGCGTGAAATTATTGTTGAAGTTGAGGATCATATTGATGCCCATCATGTAAGATGTGTTGCGATTACTACTACACAAGGGTTGGCCAGAGGTGATGAAATGGTTGATACTGGTGGACCTCTTACCATTCCAGTTGGAAAAGGTGTCCTTGGTCGTATGATAAATGTTAATGGGCAACCTATTGATAATGAAGGAGAGTTAAAGGATATTGCCACTTGGCGTGGGATTCATAATAATCCAATACCCCTTATGGATAGGAATGTTAATTCTGAAATCTTTCAAACTGGGATTAAGGCAATTGACTTGTTGACTCCTTTGGAACGAGGTGGAAAAACTGGACTTTTTGGTGGAGCTGGTTGTGGTAAAACGGTCCTTATTACAGAAATGATTAATAATATGTTTGGAAGATATGATGGAGTTTCTCTTTTTTGTGGTGTTGGAGAGAGAAGTCGTGAAGGTGAAGAGCTTTATCGTGAAATGAAAGAGGCGGGTGTTTTGGATAAAACTACTATGATATTTGGGCAAATGAATGAACCGTCTGGTGTTAGGTTTAGAGTGGCACAGGCGGCGCTTACTATTGCAGAATATTTTCGTGATGATTTGAAGCAAGATGTCCTTCTTATGATTGATAATATTTTCCGTTTTGTGCAGGCTGGTTCAGAAGTGGCTGGACTTATGGGACGGATACCGTCACGTGTTGGGTATCAATCTTCTCTTGGTCAAGATTTGGCGGCGCTTCAAGAAAGAATTGCCTCTACTAAGTCGGCATCTATTACTTCTATACAGGCAGTATATGTGCCTGCGGATGATTTTACAGATCCGTCTGCGGCGGAAACTTTTGCTCATTTATCGGCTACGGTTGTTTTATCGCGAAAAATGGCATCTCAGGGATTGTATCCTGCCCTTGATCCACTTGCATCAAGTTCAAAAATGTTATCGGCAGATGTTGTCGGGCAAAGGCATTATGATGTTGCAAAAAGGGTTAAGATGGTTATGGCTCAATATGAAGATTTGCAAGATATTATTGCTATGCTTGGGTATGATGAGCTTTCTGATGAAGATCAGGCAACTGTTATAAAAGCAAGACAGTTAGAAAGATTTTTGACTCAACCTTTTGCGACTACTAAACATTTTACTGGTTTAGAGGGAAAGTTGGTTGATTTGGATAAAACTCTTGAAGGATGTGAGAAAATTTTAAATGGAGATTTCTTACATCTTAGTCCGAATGCCTTTTATATGATTGGAGATATTAGTGAAGTTAAAACTGATATGGGAAAAGGTGAAGAGGAAAAAGTTGAAAAAGAAGAACGTAAAATAGAGGAAACACAAGAGAACTAAAATGAACCTTAAAATTATTACACCGCTGGAAGTTTTTGATGTAAGTGATGTTGATAAAATCTATGCTGAGGGATTGGAAGGATATTTTACGGTGCTTCCAAAACATGCGGATTATGTGTCATCGCTTACGACTTCGGTATTTAGGTTTCTTAAATCTGGAAAAGAAAGTGTATTTGCGGTTGATGGTGGTGTGTTTGTTAAGGTTGGTAGTAATGTAAGTTTGGCGGTTAGGCATATTATCAAAGGTAATGACTTATTGGATTTAAAAAAAAGAATGGAAGAGGAGTTCAAAGAAATTGATGATAATGAAAGAAAAACTAAAACTGTTCTTGCATCATTGGAGGGTAATATTGCAAAACTTTTATTAGAATTAGGTAGTGAGGTTTAAAATGGTAAGAGAGGGGAATATTGAAAATAAGAAAAGTTCTAAAATAGATAGAAATATGCAGATTGATGTTTCTAAAAAAATTGATAGAAAGTTGAATGCGAAAACAAGAAAGCAATTTCTATTAAGGGCATTTTCTTTGTTTGGTTTGATTGGGTGGAGTGTTGCAATTCCAACAATTATTTGTGCGTATATAGGAATGTATGTTGATAGACATTATCCATCAAAATATATCTCTTATACCTTATATTTTATTTTGTTTGGTTTGGTTGCAGGTTGTTATAATGCTTTTAGATGGATGAAAAGAGAAAAAGACAGGCTTGATAAGGAGTATAGTTAATGAATAATATTCTTAGTTATTTGATAATTATTTTTGCAACTGCGATTTTCAGTATTATTTATTTTGTAATGCTTAAATTTGGAATGAATAAAGTTTTATCAAAGGAAGATGAAAAGTTCGGAAATATGGGTTATCTTTATGGCTCCTTTGTTATAAGATTTGTTCTTGCTGGAATATTTTTCTTTTTGCTTTTGAAATATTATAAGGCTTTGGATGAGTTGGCTCTTATCGTTTTGACTTTTTTAGTTGTTCGTTATTTTGTTATTAAGAGAGAGAAAAAGAAAATTAATAATCAAGGGGAATTTAAAAATGAAAATTAGTCCTGATGAAATAGTATTTTTTAAAATCCCGTTTGTGTTATTTGGGCGGGAGATTACTATTGATATAAATATGACCCTTGTTGGGACATGGGGGATTATATTACTTCTTTTTATTTTCTTTAAGTGTTTAACAAAGAAGTTTAATTACTCGTTTGAGCTTTCACCACTTCAAAATGGAATAGAAGTTATTGTTAAGTTTGTAAGAGATCAAATAGAAAGTATGATGGGAAGAAAGGCGGATGCTTTTATCCCTCTTATTGGAAGTTTATTTATTTTCATTTTGGTTTCAAATTGGACGGCACTTCTTCCTATACCATTTTTTGTTGATGGTGATGTAGAATGGTATATGCCACCGACATCGTCAATTTCTACGACTGCGGCGTTATCATTAATTGTTATGTGTTCGGTTATGACTTATGGTATGGAGAAAGTGGGATTTTTTAGATATTTTAAAAGGTTTTTTGAACCAGTGATTTTCCTTTTCCCACTTAATATTTTAAGTGAGATTTCAAATGCCGTTTCTCTTGCGATAAGGCTTTATGGTAATATAATGAGTGGTGGGTTGCTTGTGACAATAATATTTGCACTTGCACCTATTGTTCTTCCTGGGCTTGTTAATATTTATGGGCTTTTGGCAGGAACAATACAGCCATATATTTTTTCTGTGCTTGCAATGGTATATATAAGTGCAGGTATGGGTGATCCGAGTGAGTCTGAGGAAGAGGAGTTAATGAGTTTACAGGCGGCTAGGATTTAGAGTTTGGTTTGGGGATACTCCTAAATCATTTTATAAATAAAAAGTAAATAAAAGAAAGGAAGGTATAAAATGGATATGGGATTAGTTTGGATTGCAGTTGCGTCAGTATTAGGGGCTTCGTTTGCAGTTGGGTTTGGTGGACTTGGTCCAGCACTTGCCGAAGGTGGTGCGGTAAAGCAGACTTTGGCTTCTATGGCTCAACAACCAGATGAAGCAAGTAGTTTAAGAAGCACTTTGTTTGTGTCTTTGGCTATGCTTGAATCAACAGCTATCTATGCTTTATTGGTAGGTATGATTTTGATATTTAGTAATCCATTTTGGAACTATGGTGTAGCACAACTTGCAAAATAATAAACATAAGGATTTATTATGAACTTAAATTGGAGTACTGTATTTTTTCAGGTAATAAACTTTTTAGTTATTGTTTGGATACTTAAAAGGTATCTTTTTACTCCTGTATTATCGGCGATGGAAAGGCGAGAAAAAGCTATTCAATCAAGATTAAAGGAGGCGGAGGAATCTAGGGTTGCTGCGTTAAAAGAAAAGAAAGCTTTGGGTGTCAAAATAGCTGATTTAGAAAAATCAAAGAATAAAGTTATTTCAGAAGTTTTGGAAAAATCAGAGAAAGAACAGGAAATTTTGATTAAGTCCTTAAATGATGAATTACAGCATAAAAAGGTTGCATTTGATAAAAGGTTGGTTGATGAAAGGGAGGCCCTTCGTTCGTCAATTAAGGATATTGCAGGTGATGTGATTGTTAATACTGTGTCATCGGCTTTGACTGATTTAGCAAATGAGAAAATACAGGCTGTGATTTTGGATAATTTTATAGAAAAGCTTTCAAAAGGAGAACTTCAAAAATCATCTCTTCTTAAAGATTTTTATAATAAATCAAAGCATATTGTTGTGAATACTTCGTTTACTATTGGAAAAGTTGAGGAAGGTAAAATTAAAAAGGCTTTAACTTCCTTGATTGGGAAAACGGTTAGTGATGTGGAGTTTAAAATTGATAAATCTATTTTATGTGGGATTGAGGTTGTTTGTGATTCACTTTTGATAAGTTTTGGTATGGATACTTATATAAAGGAGTTAAGAGTAAATCTTGATAATGCGATTGCGAATTTGACTAAGACGCAAGAAATAACTGATAAAGAGGATAAGTAGGGGACAGATATGTTAAAAGAAACAGTAAAAGATACTTTGAAAGAGGTAAGTTCAGTTTCCAAGAAGACAAAAGCCAATATCGTATCAGAAGAAATTGGTGAAGTTATTGAGGTTATTGGCAGTATTGTAAGGGCAAAGGGGCTTTCTTCTGTGAAAATGGATGAGCTTGTTGAAATAGGAAATTCTTCGGGTATTGTTATTAACCTTAATGAAGATAGTGTTGGTATAGTGCTTCTTGATAATCCACAAAATATAGAGGCGGGAGAAAAGGTTAAAAGGACTGGGCGAATTGCTGATGTTCCAGTTGGCTCATCTCTTCTTGGTCGTGTGGTTAATCCTCTTGGTAATCCACTTGATGGTGGGGCAAAAATTATTGCGACTGAGCGGTATAATATAGAACGTGAAGCACATCAGATTATGGAAAGGCAGGAAGTGTCAGTTCCTCTTCAAACTGGACTTAAAGCCATAGATGCGATTATTCCTATTGGTCGTGGGCAAAGAGAACTTATCCTTGGGGACAGGCAGACGGGAAAAACTGCTATTGCGATAGATGCTATACTTGCACAAAAGAATACCGATGTTATTTGTGTTTATTGTGCGATAGGAAGTAGGGCGGACAGTGTCGCAAAGGTTATTGATGTTTTGAAAAAAAATGATTGTATGAAAAATACTATTGTTGTGGTTGCTGGTGGTGAAGAATCTCCTGGTATGTTATATATAGCCCCGTATGCGGCAACTTCTATGGCGGAGTATTTTATGGAAAAGGAAGGTCGTGATGTCCTTATTATTTATGATAATTTGACTTTCCATGCACAGGCATATAGGCAGTTGTCTTTGTTTTTGAGACGACCTCCTGGACGTGAGGCGTATCCTGGTGATATATTTTATGTTCATTCGCGTTTATTGGAACGTTCAACAAGACTTAAAAAAGAATATGGTGGTGGGTCGCTTACAGCTCTTCCAATTTGTGAAACGTTGGCGGAAAATGTTTCGGCATATATTCCAACGAATCTTATTTCTATTACCGATGGACAGATATTTTTAACAAATACCTTGTTTTCAAAAGGGGTTATTCCTGCTATAAATATTGGTATTTCAGTTTCTCGTGTTGGGTCAAAGGCTCAGCTGCCTGCTTATAAAGCGGTGGCGGGAGATATGAAGATTTCATATTCTCAATTTGAAGAGTTGGAGGCATTTTCAAAGTTTGGAACTCAGCTTGATGAAGAAACAAGAAAGACTTTGCGTCGTGGTGAAAGAATAAGGGAGGTTTTAAAGCAACCTCAGTATCACCCACTTCGTGCATCAGAGCAGATAGTTGTTATTTATGCTACTAATATTGGAATATTTGATGATGTGGAGATAAGTAGGATTGCTTCTCTTCAAGAGGAACTTTTAAAAAGGGCAAATGCAGAATTAAAAGCTATACTTATTGAAATTGATAATGGTTCACCATTAAAAGATGAATTTAAAGATGCAATAAAAAGGTTGGCAGAAGATGTTGCTAAAAAATATATAGAGGAATAGTATGCAAACACTTGAAGGATTAAAAAAGCGGATAAAGACTACTTCTTCACTTAAAGATATAGTGGGAAGTATGAAGACTTTGTCTGCGGTAAGTGTGGGGCAGTATGAAAAATCTACTCGTGCACTTCAAAATTATTCAAGTGTGATAGAAAAAAGTTTGCAAGCTGTTTTAAGGGATAAGCCTATACCAGTAAATAAAGAGGTATCAAAAAATCAGAAGATAATAGCGGTTGTTATTGGCTCTGATCAAGGATTGGTTGGAAAGTTTAACAAAGTTATTTTTAATTATGCCCTTGATTATTTTAAAAAGAATAATCTTGATAAGAAAGATATAACTCTTATTGTTGCGGGAAGAAGTTTAGGGTCAAAAGTGTTGGCCTCTGGGTGGAATATAAATACTTTGTTTTCTATGCCAAGTTCGGTAAAGGTTATGATTTCGGTTGCAAAGAAAATTATTCTTCGTTTAGGTGAGCTTAATATAGAAAAAAAAGATGATGAGGGTAGTTTTAATTTTTCAGATGGTAATGTGAAAGTTTTAGTTTTTTATAACAAAAAAGAGGGTGCAGCGTCCTTTACACAAAATATGTTTCAAATGTTGCCTGTAGATATAGAGTTTTTAAAGGAAGTTCAAAAAAGGAAATGGGACGATAATCAGATTCCTATGTATAACTATGACGATGTAGGGTTGTTTTATTCCTTTATAAAGCAATTATTGTTTGTAAATATTTATAAGGCTATTTCACAAAGTTTGGCGGCGGAGCATTTTACAAGAATGATGACTATGCAAAGTGCGGAAAAAAATATTGATGAACATTTGGAGCAAATGAACCTTGAATATCAACAAAGAAGGCAGACGGAAATTACTAATGAGCTTTTGGATGTGGTGACGGGTGCAGAGGTTTTGAAAAAGAAAAAGTAAAATATGTTGATAGTTTTCTTTTTTTGATGTAAAATATTACAATGTTTAATGAAAAATTGGAGGATATTATGGTTAAAAATAAAGATAAAAAAAGTAGTAAGAAAAAAATTTGGTTAATTCTTTTCCTTATTGTTTTAATCGTTGCTATTGTCGTTGGGGCATTAACTTTTTGCCCTTGTAAAAAAGGTAATATGAAAAGATATGATTTCAAGATTACCTCGGCTGATGGTAAAACAGAAAAAGTGTCATTGAAATTGGAAGTTGCTGATAATGATGAAGCAAGACTTACTGGTTTAATGAACAGAAAAAAAATCCCTGAAAATACTGGTATGATTTTTGATTTTGAAAAACCTGATTACTATTCTATGTGGATGAAGAATACTTATGTTCCTTTGGATATGATTTTTATGAATAATGACGGTGTTGTAGTTGCTCTTGCAAATGACAGACAGCCATTGACGGAAGATTATATCAATCCATGTAATTTGGCTTATGAATTATCGGTTTCAGATACTGATCCTGATGATAAAGATTGGAATGCATTCTTTGATGGCTGTGAAGAAATTTATTCAAAGCCTGAAAAAGCAACCAGATATGTGATAGAAGTTCCTGCTGGCACAATTAAAAAAGCAGGTATTGAATATGGTGATAAACTTTCAAAATAATATTGCAGATTTTTTTTAATTTTGCTATGATAACTGCTATATATTTTATAGCAGTTTTTTTAAGAGGTGAAAATGAAAAAAGAAATTTCAAAAAGGCATTATCAGGTTGGCGAATCTATTAAACGAACTTTATCAAAATTATTTTTAGAGGGTAGGTTTGAGTATAAAATAAAGGATTTGTTTTCTATATTGGAAGTGGTGCCTTCCCGTGGGTTTGAAACTGCGGTGGTGTATGTTTCGGCGCTTGATCCGTCTAAGAATGAGGAAGTTGTAAAGAAATTAAATGAGATAAGTTCAGAGATAAGATATGAGCTTGCAAATAACAGTGAGTTTCGGACTACTCCAACATTAATTTTTAAGCTTGATACTAGTTTGGATTATGCTAAACGAATTGATGACATTTTAAATTCAGAGGAAGTCAGAAAAGATTTGGAAGAGTAGTTTATGCACGATATTTGGAATCCTTGGCATGGGTGTTTTAAGAAAAGTGAGGGCTGTCAAAATTGCTATATGTATTATCTTGATAAGCAAAGGGGCAGTCTTGGTTCAAAAATTTATAAGGTAAGAAATAATTTTGATTATCCTCTTCATAAAAACAAAGATGGTTCCTATAAAATAAAAAGTGGGGAAACTTTGCGTGTGTGTATGACCTCCGACTTTTTTTTAGAAGAGGCGGATAAGTGGCGTAGGGACGCTTGGGATATTATTAGGAAGCGTAGTGATGTTATCTTTCGTTTTATCACAAAAAGACCAGAGCGGATTGCGGAGTGCCTTCCGCCAGATTGGGGTGATGGTTGGGAGAATTGTTTCCTTCATGTGACTTGTGAAAATCAGGTTAGGGCTGATGAGCGTGTGCCGATACTTCTATCGTTGCCGTTTAAGCATAAGGGTGTTATTTGTGCGCCGTTTATTGGTGAAGTTTCTCTTTTGCCTTATTTAAAAACTGGGAAAATAGAGGAGGTAATTGTTGGTGGTGAAAACTATGACGGAGCGCGCGTTTGCAATTATGATTGGGTAAAAAAGCTTTATGATGAATGTGTCTCTGAGAATATAAGATTTTGTTTTATGGAAACGGGTAATGTCTTTTTAAAGGATGGTAAAAGGTATCATTTGAAAAATAAGCGAATCCAGTCTGTGATGGCGTATAAATCTGGATTACAATTTGAAGGAAGAGAGTCAGAGTTTAAACTTTCTCTTCCAAAGGGAGATTTGTTTGGAAATAACAATCTTTATCAAAAAAAGTTTGGTAAGAATTGTGAGGAGTGTGGCGGAAGGCTTATTTGTAATGGGTGCAGTGGTTGTAATAAATGTGGCAATATGTAAGGAGAGGAGAATATAATGGATATTAAAAAATATTATTTGGAACAGGCGAATCGTTCAAAAATTTCAAAAAGTTTTGCGGATAAATTCCCTGATACTCCGAATGAAATTATGAAAAAAGTAAGGAAGTTGATTTTTCATCCTTGTGAATGTATTGATAATTTTGATGATGAAAATTGGCCCAGATATTTTACGATAAAGGAGTTGGAGGAAAAGTTGAAAAAGCAAACTCCTGTTGTCGGTAAGTGTAGGGAATATACTTTATTATCTGTTGCAGTGATGAGAGCAAAGGGGATTCCTGCTCGTTCAAGGTGTGGGTTTGCAACCTATTTTGATGCTGGAATTTATGAGGATCATTGGATAGTTGAATATTGGAATAAGGGTTGGAAGATGGCTGATGCACAGAAGAAGAAATATAATCTTACAACTGGGGAATTTATAAATGGGGCGATTGCGTGGCAATTGGTTCGTAAATATAAATTCAATCCGTCTTTGTTTGGATTTACAGGTGGGGATTGTTCACTTGGATTTCATTATGTTGTTGGGCAACTTATTCGTGATGTAAGCGGTCTTTTGAAAGATGAGTTAGAGTATGCAGAAGAAAGTAAGATTATGTCAAAGGGTTATAAATTAAAAGATGAGGAACTTGCCTTGTTTGATAATGTATCAGAATTAGTTTTAAATGATGATATTGAAAAATTGAAGCCTATATTTGCGAAACTTAAAGAGAATATAAAAATAGGTAAGTAAAATAAAACCCCTCGGTTTGAGGGGTGTTTTTTTAGATATTTAAAGCAGTGCGGTATGTGTCTGTTAACTCATCAAGCTCGGTTCTGTCTGCTTCATCAAGTTTTTGAAGACGTAGCATTACTTTCATAATTTTTGGGTCATAGCCGTAATCTTTTGCCTCTGCAAAAATTTCCTTTATATCATTTCTGATATTTGCCATTTCTTCTTCTAATCTTTCGATTCTATCCATAAAACTTTTAAGTTGTGTTGCGTCTATTCCGTCGGTTTTTGCCATTTGTATCTCCTTTTTTAAAAGTTAATAAAAAATAAGTTGTAAAACTTAAAATATAATGTATTATATTACCCATAAAATTACTTAACTACAAGTAAAAAAATAAAAAAAATATAAATTAAAACGAAAAGGATGTAAAAATGGATTTGAAGAATCTTGATAATAATTATAGATTTACAAAAATCGTTGCAACTATTGGTCCTGCAACGGAAGAATATGAAAACTTAAAGGCTGTGATTGAAGCTGGCGTTAATGTTTGCCGTCTTAACTTCTCTCATGGAACACACGAAGATCATAAAAAAAGATTTGATAATATTAAAAGAATCGAAAAAGAATTAAATAAGAAAATTGCTATCATTGCTGATATGCAAGGTCCAAAACTTCGTGTTGGTAAATTTAAAAATGAAAAAGAAATGCTTGTTGATGGACAAGAATTTACTTTTGATAACAGTGAAGAGCTTGGCGATAACACAAGAGTTCAACTTCCAAATGTTGCGATTCTTGATGCTTTAAAAGTTGGTGATTACGTTCTTATCAACGATGGTAAAATGAAAGTTCAAGTTATTGAAAAAAATGCTGGTTCAGTTAAAACAAAAGTTATTGTTGGCGGTATGATTTCAGACAGAAAAGGATTCAACCTTCCTAATACTGTTGTTGATCTTCCTGTATTTACAGAAAAAGATTTGGACGATTTGGAATTTGCTCTTTCATTAGGTGTTGATTGGGTTGCGGCTTCATTCGTACAAACTCCTGATGATGTAAGATATGCAAAGAAGATTATTAATGGTCGTGCATCACTTATTTTAAAAATTGAAAAGCCTACTGCTGCGATTGATTATTTAGAGGAAATTGTTGAACTTTCCGATGCTATTATGGTTGCTCGTGGTGATTTGGGTGTTGAAGTAGAACCTCAAATGGTGCCACTTCTTCAAAAAAGAATGATTAAAGTATGTCGCGAAAAAAGAAAGCCAGTTGTTGTTGCAACACATATGTTGGAATCTATGACTGATAATACTTTCCCAACACGTGCAGAAGCAAGTGACGTTGCAAATGCTGTTTACGAAGGAACAGATTGTGTTATGTTATCTGCTGAATCTGCATCTGGAAAATATCCTGTGGATGCTGTTAAAATGATGGTTTCTATTATTAAACAAGTTGAAGCTGATCCAGAATACAGAAAGTATATTGGTTCATTTATCAGCGATATAAAAGAAAATACTTTGGGTGATGTTATGACTGCGGTTGCATCTGATATTACAAGAAAGACAGAAGCAAAGGCTGTGTTCGCATATACAACAAGTGGAACAACAGTTATCAACCTTTCAAAACATAAACCAAATGCTCCTATCGTTGCTGTGACAACAGAAGATAAAGTTGCTGGAAGAACTGCTCTTTGCTGGGGTGTTGTTCCAAAGATTGTTGAAACAACAGATAGCGATAAGATTGACGACTTATCAAGAAGTATTGCAAAGGAACTTAAACTTGCAAAAGAAGGTGATGAATTAGTTCTTACATTTGGTAAGGGAACTGCTACTTCAAAATCTATCTTTAAAGAAGGTGCTACAACTTTGGTAAGTGTTATAAAAGCTTAGTTTCTTTTTATTTTGGTAAAAGTCCCCTCGGTCAGAGGGGATTTTTTTATATTAGAGGGGTTAAAAAATATTTTTGTGCGAATCTGTTGACTTTCTATAAGCCCTTGAATTTACAAGCGTTTTACCCCCCCCCGTGAGTATTTTTTCCTTGTGAAATTCCTTATTTTATGCTATTATTATATATGTTAAAATTTAATATTAACTTACAAATAAGGAGGAAAAATGAATAAAAAAGTTTTAACGTCTTTAATAGCTCTTTTATCGGCTTGTTCAATGGTAGACTCTGCAAAAGTAGAAAGCGAATCGGTAAAGGACAAAAATCTTGAAGGGTATAAACTTTATACTTGGGATAATACAAAAGAGTGTGGTGAGAAAAATAAGCAAAATAATTTTATCAGAAAGTGTGAAAAAGAAAGTGGTGCATTTTTAAATGGTGTTATAAAAAGCACTTCTGATAGTGACAAGTATGGTAATTCCTATACATATTATAAAGATGGATTTGAAGTAAAGTATATTTCATATTGGAAAAATGGGAATGTTCAATATACTTCGGAAAGTGAAATAGATGCAAAAAATCTTATAAAAAAGGAAACTTCTAAAAGTTATTTCAAGACAGGTGAGCTTTCATCAGATTATGATAGAAAAGTGGATTTAATTACAAATGATGAGATTAGTTATACTGGTGTGAATTATTATAAAACTGGTGTAAAAAGTTCTGTTATGAAAGGTGGAAGAAATTTAAAATCTGAAAATTGGACCTATGATACAGACGGAAGTTTCATTTTAAAAGGTGAACGTCCATATAAAGATTATAATGAAAAGGAAAGTTCTTTTGATAGAAGTGTGAATGATATTTGGGTAAGATATGATAAAGATGGAAAGCCATATAATGGTATGGTAACATATCATTTTGATGAATATCCAGATAAAATTGAATCTCATGTAAGTTTGAAAAATGGTAAAAAAGATGGAACTTCGGAATATTTCTATATAAAAGAAGATGGTGGAGATACTGAATATACTACAAATACATACAAAGATGGTGTTGCAGTTTCATTTATATCAACTCCATTTGATAAAGACAATAATCCAGTGGGAGAAACTTATTTCTTTGATAATACTAAATATTCAAGAAATATATATCCAACAGGACAGAATAAATTAAGCACATTATGTGCGTATAAAGGAATTGATGGAAATGTTTATTTTTATGGAAGTATAGCTGAAAAATTAAATGCTATATTTGAAAAGAATAAGACGAAAAATCCTTGCCCTGTTTTGGACTTTATAAAATAAGAAGTTGTTTTTTTATTATGAAGTAGCGTTCTTGTGGACGCTACTTTGTTTTTGTTTAACATTTTACTTGACTTTTATCTCCTAAAATTGTATTTTGTCAATAAAGATTATATTTAGGAGTATAAAATGTTTAGAAAAAAATTAAAAAGTGATATAAATCCAGAGGCTATTTTTGTTCGAAAGTCTGGGCTTTATATGTCTTTTGTTAGAATGTGTTTGTTTATGGTGGCGATGACTGTTTTAATATCATTTGTTGCGCCAACACTTAGGAATATTTTTCTTTCCAATAAAGTTTTAAACTCATTTATTTTAATTGTATTTGTTTTTGGTGTGTTTATCAATTTCAGAAATACAATTATGTTGATTGGGGATGTTGATTGGATAAATGATTTCTTTGCGGGACGTGATAAGGGCAGAGTGCCAAATATTATCACACCTGTGGCTTTTCTTTTAAAAGAGCATAGAAAAGCACGTAGACCATATATGGAAGCTGGCACTATGAGGACTTTGCTTGGGATTATTGATTCAAGGCTTAGTGATTACAAGGAATCGGCTGGATATTTTTCTGGGGTGTTGGTGTTTTTGGGACTTCTTGGCACATTTTGGGGGCTTCTTTTAACAATTGGTTCGGTTGGTGATGTAGTTCGTAATCTTGATATTGTGGGTGGTAATGTTGGTGCTATGTTTGAAAGTTTGAAAGCGAATATTTCAAAGCCTTTGTCTGGTATGGGAACGGCGTTTTCAACATCACTTTTTGGACTTGGATCCTCGCTTATTTTGGGATTTTTACAACTTCAAACGAATCTTGCTCAACATTTCTTTTATAATGAGTTAGAAGAGAATATGACAAGATATACAAGGATTATTTCTGCATCGGCTTTGGCAGAAGGTGGTGATGGCTCAATTATTACTTATCTTCAAGCTATGTTGGAACAAACTGGGGATAATATAAATACTCTTCAAAAAACGGTTATGAAATCTATTGATAGTAATGCGGAGCTTTCGCATCGTATGACTGCGATGGCGGAGCAGACATCAAAGCTTGCAACTCAGATGCAAGAAAAATTGAAGGTTATGGAAAAAATTTCGGTTGCACCTGAAAAGCTTTATCCTGTGCTTAATGACTTGGTTAAAATTTCAAAATCTGGGTTTGGTATGGACGACAAAACCAGAGATCATATCAGAAATATGGATTTGGGACTTTCCGATATGACTGAAAAATTATCGTCTGATATAAGATTGCTTGCAAAAACAGTTGCTATGACAAATAGTGAAAATAAAAAAGATAAAAAATAACGGAGGTTTATTATGGATAGATATGTTATTATGTTTGTTAATTGTGTTTCTTTTGACAGTAGTAAAATTATTCAAGTTTATGTTAAAAAGTTAAGTAGAAGAAATATAGATAAGTGTTTTTATCTTACTTCTAATGAAACAGGTTGTTCATCAGATAATGATATGACATTTGATACATTTAGGAATATTTTATCTTCTATGAAAAAATCGGAATTGATGAATTTAAAAAGAAATATCAGTGGCGATAAAGAAGGTATTGTTAGCTCTATGCTTGATAGTGAATTTAAAAGAAGAAGAATGTCTACCTTTAAAAATTTCAAAAATGGTAATTTTGACTCAATGGGACTTGTTAAAGCTTCGCAACTTCAAAGAGGAAAATAAAATGCGTAAAATAAAATCTATTGTTGGAAATATGGTATATTTTTCTGATTTAAAAGAAAATGCATATTGGGATAATATGTATGACAGAATGGATAATAATGCCTTTTATACTGCAAATCAGATAATAGAAGATTTAGATGATAAAGATATTAAAAAGTATATTGTTGTTGATAGAGAATTAAGTATTAATGAGTATGGTGAAGAAATTCTTTTATCTGATATTGTTAAGATGAGGGCCGATGATATAATGAACCTTTCACTTAATATAAAAGGTAATCCAAAAATTCTTAAAATTGTTCAAAGAATGATTGGGGATTGTCCTAGTCCAATAAATAACTTTTTTGGTAATCAAAGATAAAAATGTCAAGACGTAGTAATGATAATTTCTTTAATTCTATGTGGCCATCATTTGTTGATGTGATGAGTAATCTTTTTGTTTTGATGCTTTTTATGGTGGTGATTTTCTTAATGACTAACTTTATCTCAACTGCGATTAATCCAACCGTAAAGGATGACAGAATCGCTCAGCTTGAAAAAATGATGGAAGATAAGGATAATCTTAACCGTAAATTAATAGCTAATATAAAAGCGATAAAAGGAAATAATGGTAAGATTTTAGAGGAAAATAGAAAGAAAGAAGAAGCATTACAGGAGCTTACTAATACTTTGGATTTTACATCAAACAACCTTAAACGAGAAGAAATTAAAAATGAAGGTTTGGCAAATAAAGTTGCAGAGCTTAATATGTTTATTCTTCAAATGGAAGGGGATATTATTAAGAAAGAAAATCAGATAAAGGCACTTGAAAACAATGAAACGAATCTTAAAAATACTGTTTCAAAATTAACTGTGGAAATGCAAAAGTTAAATGATGTTTTTGATGCGACGGATAAGTATATTACCTGGCAAAAAGTGCAGATTGTGGAACTTGGCAAAAAGCTTAATCGTGCGTTGGCAAATAAGACTGCGGAACTTTGGAAAGTGCGTTCTGGATTTTTTGAAGGGTTATCGCAAGCACTTGTTGGCAATGACAACTTTGTTATGGAAGGTGATAGGTTTGTGATGCCTTCGGAAATATTCTTTGAAAAGCAGTCGGCGGAGATTGGTCCAAAGGGTCGTGAAGAGCTTCGCAAAATTGCGAATGTTTTAAAGGAGGCAATGAAAAAATTCCCTGATGATATTGATTGGATTTTGCGTGTTGACGGGCATACTGATATTACTCCTATTAAACAAGGAAATGGAAAGTATAAGTCAAATTGGGAATTGTCGGTTGATAGGGCTATTTCTGTTGTAAAATTCTTAATTTCTGAGGGTATCCCAGAAAACAGGTTGGCAGCAACTGGATTTGGTGAATTTCATCCGCTGGTAATGGGGACGGATGCTAAATCACTTCAAAAGAATCGCAGAATTGAATTCAAATTAACAGAAAAGTAGTGAGACTGTACTCCTTATATATTATAATATATAAAATTTTTGGTTTGACTTTGGCTTCAAAATGGAGTTTTATATTATAGTTAATAAATGAGGTATTTTTATGAAACTTTTAGTAGTTGAGTCTCCTGCAAAATCAAAAACTATATCAAAATATGTTGGTTCTGATTTTGTTGTTGTTCCATCAGTTGGTCATGTGCGTGATTTGGATCCACATGATGGGGCTGTTGATGTGGATAATGGCTTTGCAATGAAATGGGCTATTATGAAAGATAAGGAAAAACAGATAAAGGAGATTGAAAAGTATCTTAAAAAGTCTGATGGTCTTTATCTTGCAACCGACCCTGATAGAGAAGGGGAGGCCATTTCTTGGCATATAGTGGATATTTTAAAATCTCGTGGGGAGCTTGATAAACCTATACATAGAGTTGCCTTTCATGAAATTACGAAAAGTGCAGTTAATAAAGCATTGGGTGAGCCAAGGGAAATTGATGATAAGTTGGTTAATGCTTATTTAGCAAGGCGTGCGCTTGACTTTTTAGTGGGATTTAAACTTTCACCTGTGTTATGGAGAAAACTCCCTGGATGTAAATCTGCGGGTCGTGTGCAATCGGTTGCTCTTCGCCTTATTTGTGATAGAGAGCGTGAGATTGAAACCTTTGTTAAAAAAGAGTATTGGTCTGTTGAAGGGAAGTTTAAAACAAATGAGGGAAAAGTTTTCTCATCTAAACTTTTTTCATTTGATGGCGCAAAGTTAGATAAGTTTGATATTCCGAATGAGGAGAAAGCTCGCGAAATAGTGGAGAAACTTTCTCAACAAGAATATCATGTTGGAAATATTGAAAGAAAAAAGCAACAAAGAAAACCTGTTGCACCTTTTACTACATCCACTTTACAACAAGAGGCATCAAGAAAGTTGGGATTTTCTGCAAAGCAGACTATGCAGATTGCTCAAAAGCTTTATGAAGGTGTTGATGTAGCTGGGGAAACAGTTGGTTTGATTACCTATATGAGAACCGATTCTGTTAATTTATCACAAGAGGCTTTGGTCGTTATTCGTGATATGATAAAATCTGATTTCGGTGATGACTATTTACCAAAAAATCCTGTGTCCTATGATAATAAAAGTAAGAATGCACAAGAGGCCCATGAGGCGATAAGACCAACCTATGCAAACAAAACTCCTGCTATGGTAAAGCCATATTTAGATGCGAATCAGTTCAAACTTTATGAGCTTATTTGGAAGAGAACGGTTGCGTGTCAGATGGTGCCTGCGGAACTTAATTTAGTGGCGGCGGATATTGTTGGCGCAGATGGAACTTCTATGTTTAGGGCAAACGGTTCAATGATTGCATTTGATGGATTTATGAAACTTTACAAAGAAGATGTTGATGATTCCTCTGATGATGATGAAAATAAAATGCTTCCTACTATGACAGAGGGGGATGAGGTTAAAAAAGATCAGATTACTCCTGAACAACATTTTACACAACCACCACCTAGGTTTAGTGAGGCATCTTTGGTTAAAAAGATGGAGGAGTTGGGAATCGGTCGTCCATCAACGTATGCATCAATTCTTTCTGTTATTCAAGAGAGGAATTATGTAGTTTTGGAAAAGAAAAAATTTGTTCCACAGGAAAGGGGTAGGGTTGTATCTGTTTTCCTTGAAAAATATTTTTCAAAATATGTGGAGTATGATTTTACTGCGTTTATGGAAGATGAGCTTGATGAAATATCAAATGGAAGAAAGGATTACAAAAATGTTCTTTCTGAATTTTGGAGTGGATTTAATAATGCAGTGCAAGCATCTGATGGTTTGACTATGACTGAAATTACAAATGCGATTGATGCGGAGTTGGCTCCTCATTTCTTTCCTGTGCGTGAAGATGGTGAAGATAGTCGTAAGTGTCCAGATTGTGAAAACGGACGTTTAAGTATTAAGCTTGGTAAATTCGGTGGATTTATTGGTTGTTCCAATTATCCAGAATGTAAGTATACAAAACCTTTGATTTTAAATGATGATGTTAAAAGTGAAGGTGAAGTCGGTGAGGTTATAAAGTCCGATGGACAAGTTTTAGGTCAGAATGATAAGGGTGAAAATGTTTACCTTAAAAAAGGTCCGTATGGAAATTATTTACAGCTTGGTGAAGCGGTAAAGGGGGATGTAAGAGGGCCAGTTAGAACTTCTATCCCAAAAAATATTTCTATTGATGCGTTGACACTTGAAAAGGCATTGTTCTTGCTTTCTCTTCCAAAATCAATTGGGTTTGATGATGGTGTGGAAGTGCAACTTGGTATAGGACGATTTGGTCCGTATGTGAAAAAGGGTGATATTTATAAAAATGTGCCTGCGAATATGGATTTATTTACTGTTGATATTATGGTGGCGCAGGAGCTTTTGAAGGGAGCTGTTGCTAAACCAAAGGGTAAAGAATTGGGACTTCATCCATCTGATAATAAGCCAGTTGTTTATTTTTCAGTTGGAAGATATGGTCCATACGTTCAACATAATCGTGTGTTTGCATCAATTCCAACATCTGTTGCAACAGAAGAAACAATTACTTTGGAGCTTGCCCTTGAAAAGCTAGCACCAAAGGAACCAAAGGTGAAGGCTGATAAGAAACCTAAATCAGAGGTTAAAGAGAAGCCAAACCCCAAAAAATAATTTTTGATTTTACTTTAAAATTTTAATTTAACTATAATAAAAAAAGGATATATAAAAATGTCAGGACATTCAAAGTGGGCGAATATACAACATAGAAAAGGTGCCCAAGATAAAAAAAGAGGAAATTTGTTTACTAAACTTGCAAAGGAAATTACCGTTGCAGCAAAGCTTGGTGATCCAAATCCAGATATGAACCCTAGGTTAAGATTGGCTGTATTGGCTGCAAGAAAAGAATCTATGCCTAATGATAATATTAAAAGAGCTATACAGAAGGCTCTTCCTGGAAGTGGTGAAGGTGATTATTCAGAAATCAGGTATGAAGGTTATGCCCCAGGTGGAATTTCTGTGATTGTAGAATGTTTGACCGACAATAAAAACAGAAGTGCATCTGATGTAAGGGCTTTGTTTTCAAAGCATGGTGGAAATTTGGGTGAAACAGGTTCAGTGTCATTTAATTTTGATCATATAGGTTTGTTTGTTTACAAAAAAGCTGTTGCTGATTTTGATACTGTTTTTGAAACTGCTTTGGAAGGTGGTGCAATGGATGTTGAGGAAGATGATGATAATTATATGATTACTTGTTCAATACCTGAATTTGCGAATCTTTCAAAGGCATTAGAAAAATTTGGTGAGCCAGAGAAAGCAGAAATTATTTGGCAACCAAAACTTACTGTTGCTGTAAGTGGCGAATCGGCTGATAAAATTGATAGATTTGTTGAGGCATTAGAAGACAATGATGATGTGCAGAAAGTTTATACTAATGCAGATTATGAATAAGTAATCAGATTTTACAAAAATATCCCTCCATTTCGGGGGGATTTTTTTGTTGCATATATTTTATATTAGGTATATTATAAAATTAGTCTTATGAAAGTAAGATTAGTATTAGAGATAGTACGGAGCTTAACAACTCTTTTAACATCAACGATGACGGAATAGCATCGTTATGTTGCTATTTTTTTTATATCCAAAATGGGTATAAAATGGCAACAACTATATCCCAGCCTTTGTTAAGGTTGGGAGGTTGTGGAAATATAACAGAAGTATATTTTTATACTTTAAATACCACAAGATCATTGTTGATGTGTGATTTGTTAACCTGCCCGGCCACTATCTTTGATATGTGGGATTTTTTTATAGAAAGAAAGGGGAGTGAAAAGCAAATGCGAATGAAAAAATATTTAATATTCTACATTATGGGAATGATGTACAGCAACGTCTGTCATGCGACCACGCTGTTGGAATCCTTACAAAAATACTGCGTTCCAAAGGATGGTGGTGGATGTATGGAGGGAGTAAAGGCAACCTACGATACTCAAACTGGCAACTGTGTCTGCAACAGTATTACTAAACGATACAACTCTGGGGACAGGGCTTGTGAGGAGTGTATAACAGGCTCTTATGCGAGTGATAACTGGAAGAGTTGTGAGCCTATAGTATGTCCTGCTGGGTA
>JAAVBN010000034.1 GCA_014803545.1 bacterium
AACATAAAGCAACATACGATAACGATAACTTGTATTACTCTTAGAAAAGCAATAAACGGTATCATAAAAATTGCGGTTGCGAAATCAAAGTCAGACTTATTCATAAATACAAAAATCCAATTATAAACTGTGTATCCATACATTATCATACCAGAAAACCAAGAGAATACGTCTACATATTTTTGTTTTAAATCCAACTTTTCAATTAAAAATTTTATAAAATAAACTGGACCCATAAAGCATAGATAATAATAAACAATTACAATCATTAAAAGTTGACATTTTGAAATGCTAGGGTTATAGAAAAAGTATGGCGAAAAGAAAAGTGCTGGAAGCAATGCTCCATACTTTTTAATTTTTATTAATAAATCATTTACCTTTACTTTAACTTTTTCTGCCATTTTATAATAAATAACCTTTTTTTAAATTACACCCCATATACTATATACAAAAAAAAACTTTGTCAATACTAAAATAAACTATTCTTAAAATTTTATAAAGGATAAACTTGGTCAGCACGATGTGAACGAAGTGAACGCGGACGCCCCAAGGGGTGGGTGGGGCTGGTGGCTCGCAAAATGTAAATTTGCTTTATTAAAAAAAACAAAACTAACGAAAAATAATTGCAACAACTAGCTATAACTACCAGTCAGAAAATGGCACACCCGACACCCCGCACCCGCGGGTGTGCCATAAAGCCTTACGGCTTTGATAATTGATGAAGATATGAAAAATTTATAAAAATCTTATTACAAATCCATAAATCTATTGTATATTTTAGAATCCTTTATTCTTTTAGCAAAACATAAAATTTTTAAAATCTCATTACTGAATCTTGTTTTTTCGGGTTCAAATAATTCACCAAGCAATTCTTCCAATGACAAATTAAAAATCTTTGCAAATAGTATAAATTTTTCCAATGGTATACTGTTTGCGCCAGATTCATACTTTTGAATTTGTTGAAAAGTGACTCCTAATATCTGTGCAATATGTTCCTGAGAGTATTTATTTAATATGCGAAAATATTTTAATCTGTTACCAAGATATTTGGAAAATTCTCTTGATCTGTGTTTTGTTTTTCTTTTATTTGTTTCCATTATTATTCCCTCACTTAAAATTTATGCTATAAAAATTCCCATCACAGTTTTCCTGTAATGGGTCGGGATATTCACAGATCACACGAGATGACTTCCCTAGTCTTTAAGGATTGCTCCTCTGTACATACACTAGAGATACCCCGACCCAAAGGATCAGGGCAAAAGACTCTTTTCAGAATCTTCTCGTGAAAGGAACTGTGAGATTCCCGTGTCATTCTTATGACACTAAATGTAGCTATTTGCCACATCTGGGAACAATAGTAATACATTTTAGGAAGAATTACAAGTGATTTTTTTAAATTTTGGTTGAAATTTTTATAATTTCTAGTTTATTAAATTTCATTTATAGTAAAATTGATAAAATCAATTTTACCGAGCACACCCCTTACCCCCACCCTTGCGGGGTGTGCTCTTTTACTAGTTGTTTAGTTCTTTTGGTTGGGGCATTTTTTCCCTCTCCTTTCTTTATTAGTTAAATTTTCCTTGGAACGATTTTCTCAGTCAGCAAGCGGACGCCCAGCGCCCCACATTGTGGGCGTCCGCGTTCACTTCATTCACATCAGCTGACTTCTTTTTCCATTAAAAAAATCCCCCTCCAATAGGAAGGGGAAGTTTTTTAGGATGGAAATCTTATTTCTTTGATTTCTTTTCCTTTTCTTCAATACTTGCACCAAGGATATCTCCAAGAAGAGCGCCAGTATCTGTTGAGCCATATTCTTTCATTATCTTTTTTTCTTCGTCAATTTCATAAGCTTTTATAGATAATGTAATTTGGCGAGTTTTCATATCAACATTTGTAATCTTTGCATCAACTTTTTCATCTACTGCAAAACGTTCTGGTTTTTGCTCTGACTTTGTTTTTGAAAGATCAAATGTTTTGATAAATCCAGGAACACCGTTTACATCAACGACGATACCGTCTTCTCTGATTTCCTTTACAACACAGGTTACAACTTCACCTTTTTTAACTTTATCAAGAGATGATGCAACTCTGTCTTCTTTTAATTGTTTGATACCAAGAGAAATTCTTTCCTTATCTGCATCAATTTCAAGGATTTTTGTTTTGATAACCATACCTTTTTGGTAATCTTTAACTGCTTCCTCTGGGTTTTTATCCCAATCAATATCAGATAGGTGAACCATACCGTCAAGGTCATTGCCAAGGGATACAAAAATACCGAATTCAGTAATATTTTTGATTTCGCCTTCAATAATATCATTAACGGAGTGAGTTTCTTCAAATTCCTTCCATGGGTTTGGAGTGCATTGTTTTAAACCAAGTGATATACGGCGTTTTTCACGGTCAATTTCAAGAACCATTACATCAACTTCACTTGATACTGATAAAACTTTTGAAGGTTGAAGATTTTTCTTTGTCCATGAAATTTCTGATACGTGAACTAAACCTTCTATACCATCTTCTAAATCAATGAATGCACCGTAATCTGTAAGGTTTGTAACGATACCCTTATAGATTTTGCCAACTTCAAATTTTTCAATGTTTTGCCATGGGTCATTTTCAAGTTGTTTCATACCAAGAGAAACTCTGCTTGTTTCTGGGTCAAAGTTAATAACTTTTACATTGATTTTTTGACCGATTGTGAAAATCTCGCTTGGATTTGAAACACGTTTCCATGAAATATCTGTTATATGAAGAAGTCCATCAACACCGCCAAGGTCAATAAATACACCGTAGTCAGTGATATTTTTGATAACACCTTCCATAACATCGCCAATTTTAATATTTTTGATGATTTCGTCGCGTTTCTCAGCTCTATCACCTTCTAAGATTGCACGATGTGAAACGATTAAGTTTGAACGAAGTTTATCCATTTTGATGATTTTAAATTCCATTGGTTTATTCATAATAGAATTTAAATCTTTGATTGGATTTATATCAAGTTGTGATGATGGCATAAATGCAGGAACGCCGTTTAAATCTACGGTGAAACCACCACGAACGCGTTCAACGATTTTACCTTCTACAACTTTGTTATCAGCAACAAGTTGTTCAATTTCTTTCCATACTTCTTCTTTTCTTGCTTTTTCACGAGAAGCGATAAGTGTGCCATCGTGTCCTTCGTATCTTTCTACGAATACATCAACTATGTCGCCAACCTTTATTTGGTCGTTTCTAAATTCTTTTATATCAATAGCACCTTCGGATTTTAAACCAACGTTTACGATTACGAAATCCTTTTTGATATCAACTATTGTTCCCTTTGTTACATAGCCTTCAAGTTTTGAACCTGTGCTATACATTTGATTAAATAATTCAGCAAAGTTTTCACCTGTTGAAAAATTTTCTACATCTGCATTAAAAACTGATTTTTTTTGAGTCATATTTTTACTTTTGATGTTGGCCTACACTTTTAAAAAAGTTTCGGACTTGTATGAGTTAATATTAAAGTGAAATAATTCGCATACCCAAAAAATTTCACAAAGTTGAGGGAATTATATATTTTTGGAGCTCAAGAGTCAAGAAAATTCATATTGACTTTTTTATTTTGATGCTTTCTTTTTAGCTTCGTTCTTTGTATTTCTTATTGTTGAAAAAGTTGCATCGTTTAAAGCTTTCTTCTCTTCCTTTATTTTTGCTGCTAAGTTTTCACGTAATATAACTTGCTTACCAAAGTCTTCGGTTGCGGATTTTCTTTTCTTGTCCTCTTTACCTTCAAATGCGGTAAGGCAAGGATTTTTATCCGCACTTATGTTTTCAATCCAGGATTTTGTTATCATTCCAACGCCTGCGGTTATTAATGTGACACCACCAGTGAAAATACCTGCTAAAACGGTTGCAAGAGATGTTTTTACAACATTTTTGATTACGCCGTCTTTGCTTATTATAACAGAAGGTTTTGCCATTGCACCCTGTATTTTTATCATTTCAGCAAGGCTGTTTGATACACCAAAGCCTTCCTTTACAATAGTAATAACAGAAACATCAAGATATTCATCGCCCAAGTTTGCGACACCATCAACAACTATATTTGCAATCTTTGTTTGTATAGCAATACCACGGTTGCTTATGGACTTTCCGTTTTGAATATTTAAGTTTACGACGGCGCATTCTATTGTGCTTTCTTCTTTCTTTTTATCCTTTCCAGCTATACCGCCTATAATATCTTCACCTACAAATTTGAAAAGAGAGGAGATTACATCACTTGCCTTTACTAAATTTTCAATTTTATATCCTGTTAAATCAGAGGTGGTATATACTTTTACATAGCCATTTAGAGTTTTCATAAATTCCTCTAAATTATGCCCTATTCCCTTTAACACTATGTCTATATCAGTATTACCTCCTTTGAAAATATCTTTATAGCCAGTGCTTGCGATAATATCACCTATATTTATATCAGTTCCCCTTATTGAAACATCTCCGTTAAAAGTATTATTTTTATTGTTTGCAAGAAGATCAAGAGCAAGCTTTCCACCCATATAATTAAATGATAATGGGGCAATTATTGCGTTTCCATCATTAATATTTGCATTAAGTTTTATATTTGTAATAGGCATTTCTGGCATAGCTTTAAGCTCTTCTATATTTAAATGTAAAATAACATTTGCCCAGTTTAGTTCACCTACTGGTAAAGGAATATCCTTGAAAGCCTTTGGATTTTCAATTTGTTTATGTTGTCGTTTTGGTTTTTCAGTTCCTGTTCTTAATCGTTCAAAATATGCAGGTTCCCATAATGGGTAAAATAATTTTGGTATATCAAATTCTGGTATGTATAAATTTGCCTTTATATCTGGTTTTTTATTTAAAACTATATCAATATCACCAGTTAAATTTGCATCGGCGTTATATGTTAAATCTAAACTTTTGATAGATGCAATTTTTGGCGTAAGGATAAGTTCAAACTGTGCTACAATATCATCTATTTTAGGAAGATTTACTAAACCCTTTAATGATGTTTGCAAATCTGGTGCTTTTATATTTATATTTGCAGATAGGGATTCAAAATTTGCAACATCTGTTATTTGAGATATTACATAAAATTCAATACCATTGATATTTGCCACACCTGTTAGTGGCATAATTTTTGTTTGTTTTATTATATCACGAATTGAATAGGTTTTAAAACTTCCATCAACGATTCTGTCTTTATATTTTGCAAGAATATCAACAAATGTTGGAGAGCGATAATCTTTTGAATATACCAAGAAATTATTAAGGGTGATTTGTTCCTTTATTTTTTCTTTTCTGTTATCATAAGATATTTGTCCGTTTTTTATTTGAATACTTTTGATTGCGATTTGAAATTTTGGGTATTTGATAGCCTCTGCCAAAGCTTTTTCATCTTCCTTTATTTTATCTTTAATATTTGAAAGGGTTGGCTTATCAGTTTTAAAAAATTTTTTAAAATCCCAATTGGTTGTTCCTTTTGTTGAAATTTCCAGATTTAATTTTGGATTTTCAATTAAAATTGTTTCAACTGAAATCTTTCTTAAAATTAGGTGTTTAAAGGAAAGTTTTACGACTATATTATCTGCCTCAAATATATTTTTTGATTTTCCCCAGGTGGTATTTGAAATAGAAATTTTTTCCATTTGCACGGCTGGTTCAAATGAAATAAGTTTCCATTTTATATCGCCCTCTATTTTAACAGGTCTATCCAATGCAAGTTCTAATGCCTTTTGTAAATCACCTTTATATTTATTTGGGTCTATGTTATTGACAAGAATTACTACACCTACAATAAAGGCAATTATTGCGAGAAGCATTACTCTTAAAATAAGACGAATCTTTGAAAAAATAAAAGATAGTATTGAAGGAATTTTTTTGAAAAAATTTATGCGGAGTTTATGTTTTTTTTGAACTTTTTTATTTTTTGCTGTTTTTTTCGCTTTTATTTTCTTTATCATAATGCCCTCTTTATTATTAAAAATTTAAATACTTACAAATTTTTTCAAAATGTGCAGGTTTTTCGGCTGTGATTACAGGTTTTCCCTCTATCTCTATTTGATAGGCATGAAGATAAAGTTTTCTTGGGATGTCAATTTCAAACGAATCTTTTAACTTTGAAAATTCATTTGAAAGTCCATATTTAAAATCACCAATTATTGGGTGGCCCATTTTGCTTAAATGAATACGAAGTTGATGGCGACGACCTGTAAGTGGTGAAAGCTTTACAAATGACAAAGTTCCAAATGCTTCATCCAAAACTTTATAATCTGTGATTGCGGATTTAAGGTTTTGTTTTTTGTTCGTATCATTTTCCTCTTCTATTAATATAGGAATTTTTATTGTGCCTTCCTTTTTATTATCATCAAAGTTGCCATAGACAAGAGCAAGGTAAGTTTTCTTTATTTTCTTTTCCTTAAACATAGTTGTGATTTTATTTGCTGATTCATAATTTTTTGCAATGACTAAAATCCCACTTGTTTCCTTATCAATACGATGTGTTAGGCGGAGAGAATTATTATACTGTGGCAGTGCAATGTTTATCAAAGTATCAATATGTTTTGCAATGCCTGTTCCACCTTGGGCAGCAATACCAGAAGGTTTATTTAAAACTATGATTTCATCATCTTCGTAAATAATAGTTTTCAAAATATCGTCTATATCACTTTTTGTGTATTTTGTATTATTTTTTACAACAGTTGCTGGCATATCCTTATACTCATTAATAAATGGAGGTAATCTTAGTTCATCATTTTGAATAAGAGGTGTATTATATGATACACGTTTTCCATTTACGCGAATCTGACCCGTTCTGCATAACTTTTGTAAATGTGAAAGGGTAAGTGAAGGATAATTTTTTTTCATCCATACATTTAATTTTATTCTGTCATTATTTATTATTGCTTTTATAATTTTTTACTCCATATCAAAATCGTAATCAGATGATATACTGATTATTTCTGTTGTTCCTTTATCATTTTCTGTATCATTTGTTGATTTTTTACAAAAGATACAATGTTCGTTAACTTTTTTCTCTCTGTTTTGTAAATACATAGTCTTAAATGTTGCATAAGAATCAATTGAGGTTTCATTTGTTGCAATTACGAAATCATAACTTTCATAAATACCCATAGAAGCTTGTGTCACATCAATAAATAGACCTGCTGCCCAACCAAATACACTATTTAATGGATTGAATATCGTATCAACGACTCTTCCTGTTAAATCACGAGTAGTTGTTTGTGCATATACTGGCATAACAAAGAATCCGCCCATTGGAACACCCCATACACCAAGAGTTTGTCCGAAATCCCTTGGGTCTCTTTTTATACCAATAGCACCAGCGGCGTCCATAAATCCAAACATTCCAGCAGTAGTATTTATTGCAAAACGTAAAAGAGTTTTTAAAGTGCTTTTAAAATCAAGTTGTAAAAAAGCGTTTCCTGCATTTACTGGTTCTTGTAAATTATGAAGGAAATTTACAACGCCTTTATGCACGACTGAAAATTTTTGTTGTTTATATTCATCAAGGGCTGGTTTTAAAGCGTATACTAAGTTCATATTGAAATCGTTTATAGCACGGCTTGTTTGTGGAAATAAATCAGGGGTTATATTATCATCTGACGTCTTTACTTTTTCCTTATTTTCTATTGATGGAGAATTTGTAGATGGATTCTTTGTTTTAGAGGAAGAACAACTAAAACATACAAAACTTAACAATAATAATATACAAATTCTTTTCATAATTTATTTTTGTTTTTATTTTTGATATTTATGGTATTATATATTTAATTCTACTTTTTAACAAGAGGAAAAAAATGCAGTCTTTCAATATTCCTGAGGAAATGATACCTTTTATAAATCTTTATTCTTTGAAAAATGATACTGATGATTTTTCTTTGATAAGACTTTGTAAAACAGCAATTGAAAAAAATTTCTTATCAATTACTGTTGATTATTCACAGGTGGAAAATGTTTGGAAATGGATTGAAAGAAGTAATGTGAAATTGGTTTCCTCTATTAATATGATAGAAAATACTATGTCGCCAACTGTGTTATTTAAAAGTATAAAATCCGCCTTTGAAAATGGTTCTGATATGGTGGAGGTGGCAATGCCCCTTGAATTTTCAAATATAAATGAAGAAAATATTCCCGATATTATGATTGAATATCTTAATGTTATAGAAGAAGCAAATAATAACAGAGGGGTTAAAGTGTGTATGGAAACTGGATATATTAAATATATAAGTCAAATAAAATTATTACTAAGACTAATTCAAAAATATAATATAAATGTTATAAAAACGGCATCTTCATTTTATAAAAATTCGTTTTCTTCACTTAATCATCTAAATCTGATTCTGGATAATATTAAATCAATAAATACTAAGATTGATTTTTTATTTGATGTGAATAATAGTAATAATTTCATAATAAGTGATGCCTTTAGGCTTCTTCAAAAGTCCAAGATTTCTCTTGAAAATCCATTAATTATTAGCTATCCAATAGAATTTTTATAATGTAGGAAAATCTACTCATTGATTTAATATGCTTTTCTGGTTATATTTGGAATTAAGCAATTCTACAAAAGAGGGTTGTGAATTTTAACTCAAAGAAAGGAAATATATTATGAGAAAAGTAAGTCTTTTAACTTTGGCTTCTATTGCTGTTATTTCCTCTGCTGTATCTGCACAGAGAGCAGGCGGAATGTATAGCACTACAAGCACAACAACAACTCCATTATTCAATATGGAAAGTCCATTTTATAAACCAACAGAAGGAGTGTTTTATTCTAAAACTAACTTCAACTATAATCCTGTTGAGCATCATGATGATACTTACCAAGTAACAGAAGAATTTGGTTATGGTATTGATAATCAATGGACTATAGCTGCTTCTATCGGTTATGGTTGGATGGATAAAAATGCAAATTTCTATGACAAAGGTTCTCAAGTATCTAACCTTGCAATAGGTGGTTCTTACAGACCTGTTATGGATAATGGATTTATCTGGGACATCAAAGCTGGTGTTAATATAGATATAGCTGATGATATGGTTCAACAATACTCACTTGGTCTTCCTATCAATGATTATGGTAAAAAAGACACAGCTGTTTATTTAGCAACTCAATTCGGTTTAGATCTATTTGATGATATTGATCTTGCTCTTGAATTAGGATATTCTCTTGATACAGATGACAAGAAAGATATTGCTAACAAAGCTCTTGGTGATACTTCTTACTACTTCGCTAGTTTGAAAAGCCAATTTGATCTTACTGATGAATGGTCAATAAACCTTGGCTATGCATTCCAAAAATTCACTAACGGTGATGGCTTTGATAAAGCTGCTAGCCAAAACATAAACCTTGCTGGAAACTGGCAAGCTAGTGAAGCTATGTCATTATCTGTATATGCAGATTATGATGTATCTGGAAAGTCAGACAGACGTAATATGTTAGGAACTGAACTTGCTGGCAACAACGGCGATAAAAACCGTTGGGGCATGGGCGCAAGATTAGGAGTTCAATTCTAGTCTTTCCGACTATTTAAAATTACATTGTAAAGTATGAAACAAAGGTGAATATGGCAACAAAAGGGTCGCTTCTTAATTGAGGCGACCTTTTTGTATTGAATAAGCAATAAAAATATTATATTATAATTCTGTTAAACTTTTAGGAGGTAATATGAAAATATATAAATCTGATTTGGGACGTTCTATGATGGAAGTTCTTTTGTATCTTAGTTTGATTATTGTTATGACTGTTGCAAGTACAAAAATGTATACTGATTATAATGAAAAAATCAAAAGGACAAGGGCTTCGGATCAACTTGAAACTATTTCATCAAAGGTTTCACAAATTTATTATGGAAGGACTTTTGGAAATCAACCTGTATCTTTAAATAATAAATTAACTGAAAATGATGTAGTTTTGATTGACCCTTGGGGTAAAAAAGTTGATGTCGTAAGTGATACTGAAACTATGTATCATATAAGTATGGAATTAAATAAATCAAATTGTGTTTACTTAGTAATGAATAGTGATAGCAAAGTTCGTGAACCTGTTATAAATAATATGCAAGAAGGAAATGGACCTTTGACTGATTGCAAAGATTCAAATACTGTATTTTTCTATTATAATGTAAGATAGTAAATTAACACTTAATAAAAAATGCCATTAAAAAATGGCATTTTTTTAGTATTTCATTAAAGTTTTTTCACAATCATCAGCGGTATCTTTATCCTTATTAACTTTACTTAAAGTTGTTGCACCTAAGATAAGTGTTACACCCTGTGCGCCAGTAGAAATACCTGTTGATATTTGTGTTGCCAAATTTAATTTATTCTCTTCCGTTGCATCTTTTGCCTTTATATTATTTGTAACAGCTGCAACGACACTTGTAGCAGCACCAACACTAGATGTAACAGTTGAACCTACTAATATTTTTTTAATTGATTCAACATTTTTTACACTGTTATTATCAATTCCACCACAATTTGAAACAATATCATTAACAGCATTAAGTGTATCATCAGTGTCCTCAACATCTTCTTCTACTAATTCACTTCTTACCATTTTGATATTATTTATGTTATCCCTGCAATCCTTCATTTTATTTATTAACTTATCCATATCAGCAAGAGCAACAGCGGAAGTGATAACTCCACCTGTGGAAGTAAGGGCACCTCCAACTAATAATCCAGTTTCAAGTCCTTGTCTTTTATCATTACCCTGTTTTACTATTTCAGAAGCAAGAGCACCACCAGTTGCAAGAGTTCCCGCGGTTGAAATAACGGTTGTTCCTGTTGCTAAACCTTGAATAACTTTTAATTTATCAGATATGTCCATACAATTTAATTGTGCATCATTTAAGAATTGTCTGTATTTTGCTTTTATTTCTTTGATACGAGCATTTTTTTTAGCTGTTTCATTATCATCAACAACAGGTTCTGGTTCTTCATTTGGAACATTATCTGTTATAGTATCATTATTTTCTGTATCTGAAACAATTGGTATTTCACCAGGATTATTTGTTGTAATTGTTACATTTGGTGTTACTAAATGTCCGACAACCCTACCCCTTTGAACGGTTCTTTTTTGGTTTGCGGATAAACAGTTTAAAGAATTACCAAACAATAATGTTGATAATACTATAACAGAAATTTTTCTTCTACTCATTTTTTTTCCTTTTTTATATTCTTATATATTATACTATATAATAAAAAGGATTTCAATAGACTAATTAAGTTTGAAAGTAGATTCTATTTCTGGGGCATTATAAATCGCATTGATTAGTTCATTAACGGTTTCAATTTTAAATTTTTCGGACGTTTCTGATAAATCCTTTCTGAAAATTACTTCTAAATTTGCAAGCAAATCTATCCATGTCCAATAATCAATACCCAAATTTGTATAATTTTGGGACTTTATAGAATCGAAATTAAGGCATTCTGGCAAACAAGCGGACTCACTTATAAGTCTTTGTATTTCCTTACTTATTAATTTCTTTTTATTAAACATTTTTATATTTTTTTCTGTCATAATATCTATATTATAGACACATTATTTTAGTTTTGTCAATAGATATTATTTTTATCTCCTTCTTTTTTTTAAAGTATCTATTGCATTTAAAAATATTTCAAGTAAATTATTATTAAAGGAGAAATATTAAGATGAAGATATTAAGAAACTTATTGAATATACTCGTTTTTTTTATATTAGGAATAAATATATCTAAGGCTGAAATTTATGTGGATATTGACAGTGGTAATGTAAATCCTATACCTATCGCGATTATGAATTTCAGTGGAAGTGATAAGGAATTGTCTTCTGTGGGTAAAGATATTACTTCTGTTATTACAAATGATTTAAAAAGAAGTGGTTTGTTTTCTCCTATTTCTCAAAGTGCTTTTGTTGATAAAAAGCAAGATATGAAATTATCCCCTACCTTTGAAAACTGGACTGTGATAAATGCAATGGCTCTTGTTTATGGTAATGTTGCAAAGGCAGATAATGGCAAAGTTAAGGTTGAATTTCAATTATGGGATGTTTTAGGTCAGATGAGATTGGAAGGACAAGTCCTTTTGACTGAAAAATCTAATTGGCGTAGAATCGCTCATATAATTTCTGATTATATTTACAAACGTATGACTGGGGACAATGGATATTTTGATACAAGAATAGTTTATGTTGCGGAAACTGGCTCTAAACTTGACAGAGTAAAGAAGCTTGCTGTTATGGATCAAGATGGTGAAAACTTAAAATATTTAACAAGTGGAAAAATACCTGTAACAACACCTGTATTTTCTCCTAACTCTCAAAAAATAGCTTATGTGACATATTATAAGCAAGTTCCACATGTTTATATCTTTGATATTGAAACTGGGGAACAAGAATTGCTTGGTAATTTTCCTGGGATGTCATTTGCTCCTAGATTTTCACCAGATGGGAAAAATGTTATTATAAGTATTGCAGAGGATGGAAATTCTGATATTTATGAGATGAATTTAAAATCAAAGAAGCTTAAAAAGCTTACAAAACATCCTGCTATTGAAACTGCTCCAACCTACTCTCCTGATGGAAAAAAGATTGCGTTTGTGTCGGACAGAAGTGGCTCACCTCAAATTTATACAATGGATAGAGATGGTAGTAATGTTGAGAGAATCTCTTTTGGTAAGGGACAATATGGCGATGTGAACTGGTCGCCACGTGGGGACTATCTTGCATTCGTAAAAATTCTTGATAATAACTTTTATATTGGTGTTATGTTTGAAGATGGAACTGGGGAGCGTTTGATTGCAAAGGGATATACCGTAGAATCGCCTACCTGGTCGCCAAATGGAAGAAGAATTATATTTTACGAAGGAAAGCCAACCAAGGATGGAGAGGAAAAACTTACTCTTCAAAGTGTAGATATTACTGGCTATAATCACGAGGTAATAAAGACACCTACGGGGGCATCAGATCCTGCTTGGTCGCCAAGCCTTCCTTAAAAAATATATAAAAAACAACCCTTCCTGGTGAGGAGCTTTTTTTTATTTTCATTAGCCACAAGCGCACCCGCCCGAAATTTTTGGGGCTGGGTTGCGCGCTGATAATTTGAATCCTTTTATAAATTTTTTCATTTACATCTTCATTTATAAATATTGTTTTCTCTTTTCTTTTCCCTATTTTTATGATATTATATAAGAAAAACAAAGAGGAATAAATGGCTAATAAACAAACTTTTTTTTCTCATTTTACAGAGGAACAAAAATATCCAGATAAGATAAAATTAAATGAAAAGGAAACCCATAATCTTAATTCAATAAAGATAAAAGATGTAAAAAAGATTATAGAAGATATACATTACGTGCTGGATGAATTATATTTTGATGAAAAACTGGCTTATTTACCATACTACAATAATGATGGAACTGTAACACCTTTTATAAATCCAATAGAGGATATAGAAGCGCTTGCAGATACTGCACTATTTGTGTTAGATAAATATGTTGTTGATGAATGGGAAATAAATGAACCCTCGGATACTACTGAAAATTTAAAATTATTTAATGCACTTTCTGAATTAAGATATGCCTTGAATAATGCAAAGGAGAAAGCATTAACTTCTTCCAGATTTAAAGATGTTTATCAAGATTTTAATAAATCATATTCTGAAAAACAATTTATACCTGCAATAGAAAAAATAAATAATAAAGTATATGAACAAGCTGGTTATATACCTGTTTATAATAAGGGAAGAATTGAATATACTAACTTTGCAGAGTATAATGGTAAAATCTATCTTATTCACAATATAGAAAGATCAGACGGAACGCATGCTCCATCCACAAATGATCTTACTGACCTAATAATTAATACAAAAAAAGGAAGAAATTCTTAAACTTTGGTTATTTTAAATTAAAAGCCTTTTTCTTAATAAGAGGATTTAATTATCTTTTAGGTTTTATTATAAAGTAAAAAAAACTTTCTTTACTTTTTTCAGATTGTAAGTTAATATTAACTTGGTACTTAGAGATAAGTATCGGGATCACAAATCCCTTCACAGTAAAAAAATGGAGCAGTCCATTTTTCGGCTATTCTCCTTTGGGGGAGTGTAGCCCTATAAGGTATAGCTGTTTTTGTATACACGAAAAGCTACGCCATTTACTGTGATGGTTTTGTGACTCCCCATAGAAAGGAGAAACAAAATGCATTGCAAACTAAAAAATAAATTAAAAAAAACAATCCTGTTTATATTATTATTTGAATCTTTTTGTTTATCAAAAAAGAGTCAGGCAAATCTATTAGAATCCTTACAAAAATACTGTGTACCAAAAGACGGTGGTGGGTGTATGGAGGGAGTAAAGGCTACCTACGATACTCAAACTGGCAACTGTGTCTGCAATAGTATTAGCAAGAGATATGATGCGAACAATCGTTCTTGTGAGGAGTGTATAACAGGCTCTTATGCGAGTGATAACTGGAAGAGTTGTGAGCCTATAGTATGTCCTGCTGGGTATGGAGCAGTGTTGATAACAGGAGGTAAGTGTCCCGAAGGCTATGGTTTGCAGCAAGTAGTAAATGGGGGATGTCCGAGTGGGTATGGGTTAAAGGGGTATAATCCGACTACGAAGAAATGGAATTAAAAGAGATACGGGTGGAAGTTTTTTGTTCATGGTCTTCGCTTCCACCCTCCCGAGAAAAAGGAGTTGAGTTATGA
>JAAVBN010000035.1 GCA_014803545.1 bacterium
ATAAAAGTATCCTTTTAAAAGGATAAATAATAACAAAAAATAACAAAAGACAAAGGGTATTATGCAAATAATACCTTTTTTATTTTTAAAATTTTGTTGCCTATGAATTTAGGAATTGTTATAATCCCTTATAAATAATAAAGAGGTCTTATATGAAAAAAGTTTGTGTTGTAATTCCAACCTATAATGAAAAAGGAAATATAGAAAATATTATTGCCGAGGATTTAAAGATAAATCCAAACATCTCTATTTTAATAGTGGATGATAACTCTCCTGATGGGACAGGTGAAATAGTAGATAATCTTATAAAATCAAAGACGTATGGTGATAAACTTCATATTATCCATAGAAAGGGTAAACTTGGTCTTGGCACTGCTTATATAGAGGGTTTCAAGTGGGGCCTACAAAATGGATTTGATATTTTCATATCCCAAGATGCCGACTTTTCCCATAATCCAATTTATATAAAAGATATGTTAGATTTAATTGAAAAAGGTAATGATTTGGTAATTGGTTCCCGTTATGTAAAGGGTGGCTCTGTTGTAAATTGGGGTTTAATTAGGAAATGTATTTCAAGGGGAGGTTCCCTTTATTCAAGAATCCTTCTTCTTACAAATATAAAGGATTTAACAGGTGGTTATAATTGCTATACAAGGAAATCATTGGAAAAAATCAATCTTGATACAATTATTTCAAATGGCTATTGTTTCCAAATTGAAATGAAGTTCAGAAATGTCCTTGCAAAATTAAAGATTGCCGAAACACCAATTGTTTTTGAAGACAGACGTGTAGGCAAATCTAAAATGAGCAAGAAAATTTTTATTGAAGCGATGATTAATGTTTTCTTTATGTCCTTCAAACGAAATAAAATTAAAAATTTAATGCATTAGCATTTTTTTATTAAAATAGAGTAGGCAACGGAAATTACCTTAAATTTTTCCTCTGCCTCTTTTGACCCAGCATTCAAATCTGGGTGATGCTTTTTTACAAGTTTTTTATACTTTGCTCGCAATTCTTCCTTTGTAAATGGATAGGAAAGATTAAATACACTTAATGCCTCCTGTTCTTTTTTACTTAATGGATTTAATGGACGTTTTGATGTTCCCTTATAACTTGCCCCTTTCATATATTTTGCATAAATTTCAAATGGATCGTCAAGTTTGCCAGCCTTTGCAATTTTATCAAGGGATATTCCAAATTTCCAGGTTTGCCCCTGCCAGGTTTCATCTTTTTTGTTTTCCGCCTCTATTTCTTCAATACTCATACCCTCATAATAATTCCACGATTTATTATATTCGCTTACGTGTTCAAGACAAAACAAATAGTAATCATCAAGATTTCTGTTTTTTGGTGCACGATATTCTCCCGCTTTTTCACAATTCGGATGATCGCACTTTCTTACAAATTTATTATCTTTAATCATAACCTATTATTATAGTATAAAATTTTTAAATAAAAAAGATTTAATTGAGTCATTTTCAAAAAAATGTTATTATATAACTTATGAACGAAGGATTAATAAATAATTTTTTAAATATGCTAAGTGCGGAAAAGGGCATCTCGCAAAATACAAAATTTGCGTATAAGACGGATTTGGAAAAGTTTGCTGAGTTTTTAAAGACGGAATGTAAAAAGCAAAATATTCTTGATACCCAAACAGACGATATAAAATATTATTTTTCATACTTAAAAGAAAATAAAATGACTGCCAAAAGCCAAAGCCGAAAGCTTTCTGCCCTTAACAGTTTTTTCCTTTTTTATTTATCAGAGGGGGATATAAAGAAAAATCCCGCATCTGCAATTTTTTCACCCAAATTGGGAAAAACACTTCCTAAATATTTAACAAAAGAAGAGGTGGAAAATCTGATTATAACGGCAAAAAAAATCCATACTAATAAGGGGATAAGGTTGGATTTTTTATTGGAACTTTTGTATGCAACTGGTCTTCGTGTATCAGAACTCGTTTCTCTGCCACTTCTTGCCTTTGTGAAAAAAGAATATATTCAGGTAATGGGAAAGGGTTCAAAGGAAAGATTAGTCCCAATTAATAATAACGTTTTAAAAAAGTTGGATAGTTATTTGAAAGTAAGGGATAGCTTTATCCCAAAAAATCAAACCGATTCTAAATTTTTATTCCCATCAAATGGAAAATCAGGCCATTTAACAAGATTTTATTTTTATAAGCAATTAAAGGAAGTTGCCTTATCCGCTGGAATTGATGAAAACAAAGTTTCACCACACGTTTTCCGACACTCTTTCGCCTCTCATTTAATAGCAGGTGGTGCAGATTTAAGGGCGGTTCAAACAATGCTTGGACACAGTGATATTTCTACAACCCAGATTTATACACATATAATGAGTGATAAGTTAAAATCCGCAGTTAATAATAATCACCCACTTGCAAAAATGAAAAAAATTTAATTATTTTTTAAATGAAGTTAAATACAAAGTCAGTTTTTCCATAGCTTTATTTTCAATCTGCCTAACTCTTTCTTTGCTGATTTTAAGCTCCTCTGATATTTCTTCAAGAGTTGCTGGATTTTCCTGTAATCTTCTTTTCTTTACTATATATTGTTCACGAGTATTTAATTTTTGAAGAGCCTCAAATAACATTTTTCGCCTCAAAAACACTTCTTCGTTGTCGCCAACAATTTCCTCACTATTTGGAGATGTCGCAACAAGTTGATTAATTCTTTCATCACTATCTTCACTATTTGAAATAAGTTTGTTAAGGGAAGAATCTTTAACCATACGATTATTCATTTCAACAACTTCTGCCTCTTCTACATCAAGATTTTCCGCAATTTTCTTTATTTCCTCATTGGTCATATTATTATCGTGATAAATGCCAAGTTTTGCCTTTAATTTTTTAAGACTGAAAAAAAGCTTTTTTTGTGCCGTTTGCGTTCCAATTTTCACCAAACTCCAAGATGATAAAATAAATTCATTGATAGTCGCTCTTATCCACCAAAGTGCATAGGTTGAAAGACGGAAACCCTTCTTTGGATCATATTTTTTAACTGCTTTCATAAGCCCTATATTTCCTTCTGATATAATATCGGAGATAGGAAGCCCATACCCCCTATATTCAAAGGCAGTAGCAACCACCAAAAACAAATTTGATTTTATAAGCTTTTCAGCCGCTTCAATATCATGATTTTCATAAACCTTTACCGCCAAATCATATTCCTCTTCTGCTGATAAATGAGGAATATTCTTAACCATATTAATATAATTACCAATTCCACCATCATTAATATTAGCAGGAAGACTTCCAGTTATACTAAAATTAACTGATTTTGAAAGCATATGTTGATTTGAGTTTTTATTATCCATAATTTTACCAATGTTTTTATATATAATTTACAAGGAAAAACAAGGCGTTGTCAAGTAATAATGATAAGGATTATTTACCTTTAATAATGTGGGTAAGTCCTTTTATATTTTGCATCAGGAGGGGTATCAAGATGCCCCTTTATCCCACAAGATGCAATAACAATACTAACTAAAATAAGAGTTATAAATTTTTTCATTTTTATTCTATTTATATTCAACTGATAAAAGTTCAAATTCCCTTGTTCCTTTAGGTGAAGCAACACTAAATTCATCACCTACGGATTTACCTATTAAAGCACGAGCAATAGGGCTTTCAAAAGAAATAAGTCCATTTTCAAGGTCCGCTTCTTCCTTACCAACAATTTGATAAGTTTTTTCTTCATCAGTTTCTACATCAACAAATTTTACAGTAGCCCCAAATTTTACAGTATTACCACTCATTTTAAGAGGGTCAATGATTTCCGCTGTGGAAAGTGCTCCTTCTAAATAAGAGATTTGACCTTCAATTAATGATTGTTTTTCCTTTGCACTGTGGTATTCGGCATTTTCTGATAAATCACCCAAAGCACGAGCTTCACTTATTGCCTGTATAACAGCAGGTCTTTCCTTATATTTTAATTCTTTTAATTTGTTTTCAAGTTTCGCATAACCCTTTGGAGTTATAGGCATTTTATCAATCATTTTTTAATCTCCTTTTTTCAAAGTAAAAGAAATATATCTTTTTTACAAAAGTTAGTGTAAAGATAATAATTTCTGATTATTTAGTTTAAATTTTTATATTAAAATTAAATATATCATATAAATTTTTTTTTGCAATTGATTTTTTTAAAGTTTTATTTTAAAATAAGACTTCAATCATAATTAAGAGGCTTATAATGCAATATAATGCAATAGTAAAAAATATAAAAGAAATCACTCCTGAAATAAAACTTTTTTTTATAAAGTTCAAGGATAATCATAAATTTGAATACAAGGCTGGCCAATTTGCCGTTTTGGGTCTTCCTGATGATAAAAATAATCTTGATGGCGAATGGCACAGACGTGCATACTCTATTACTTCTTCACCAAAACAGGACGAAGTTGAATTTTATATAGTTTTAGTCCCAGATGGAAGACTTACTCCTCGTCTTTTTGATTTAAAAATAGGTGATGAAATTTTTATGGGAGAAAAGGCCGCTGGATTAATGAATTTTGATGGTGTAGAAGAAACATCTGATTTATTATTTATAAGCACAGGAACAGGTATCGCTCCTTTTGTAAGTATTATTCGCGACCATAAGGACGAAATTTTAAATGGAAAACGCCAAGTTGCCCTTATCCATGGTGCAAGACATACTTATGAGTTGGGTTTCAAAGGCGAATTGGAAGAACTTCAAAAACTTTCACCATATTTCCATTATTATCCAATAGTTTCCCGTTCAGAGCAAGAAGTAGGTCAACAATGGACAGGATATAAGGGTCATGCCCAATCCTTAATAATAAATGGAACGATAGAGAAAGATTTCGGAAAATCTATAACTCCAAATAATTTTCACGTATTCCTTTGTGGAAATCCAAGAATGGTTGATGAAACAGTTGATATATTCTTACAAAAAGGTTTCACCCGCCATACATTAAAGGAAAAAGGAAATCTTTACTTTGATAAACACTAAAAATTAACCCCAGCTTAAACTGGGGTTTTTAATTACAAAAATGAAAGGAATTTTTATTCCTCTTCTTCTTCCTCTTCAATATTTTTTGCTTCAATTTTCTTTTGTTGTTTTTTATCTTCCTTTTCCATAATAGATTCTATTTTTGCAACAGCATCATCAGAAGGAAGCCCATAAATTACAGCATATTCATCAGCAAGACGAGATAAAGCCTGTTCATATATTTGTCTTTCGCTGAAAGATTGTTCAAGCCTATCTGAACGTTTATATAAATCACGAACAACTTCTGCTACAATCATAGGATCGCCACTATTGATTTTTTCTTCATATTCTTGTGCACGCTTTGCCCAAACAATTCTTTTTTGTTGTGGTGCAGTTTTCATAATATCAATAGCCTTTTTAATTTCATATTCGGTTGAAAGTTTACGAAGACCAGAAAGCTCAATTTTATCAACAGGAATTTTAAGAGTCATACGATTTTTAGCAAATTTTATAACAAGAAATTCAATATTCATTCCAGCAATGGTTTCTTCAATAATTTCACTTACTTGACCAACACCATGGGTTGGATAAACTACATAATCACCAACTGTAATTTCCCATTCATTTTTTGCCATTTTATACACTCCATCTAAATTTATTAAAAAGTAATAGAAAAATGAAAATTTTACTATATAATATACGATATTATACCAAAAAATTAATAATAAAACAAGTCTTTTTTAAGGAGAGAGGTTTGGGAATAATTTTATATTTAATATTGTTATCTTTTATCCAAGGGATGACGGAATTTTTACCAGTAAGTTCTTCGGCCCATCTTTTAATTTTGCCTTATATAACTAATATACAGGATCAGGGACTAGTTATTGATATTTCGGCACATATCGGCTCACTTTTAGCCGTATGTTATTTTTACAGAAAGGATATAACCCAACTCATAAACTCTTTTTTTTCAAAAAAGTGTAATGAAAATTTAAAGGATAAAAAGTTAAGCTTAAATCTTATCCTTGCATTTTTACCAATAGTTCTATTTGGCATTATAATGCTTGCCTTTAATATTCCAGAAATAAGGAATCCAAAGATTGTTATTTATACAAGTGCAATTTTTGGTGTAGTGTTATATCTGGCTGATTTATATGGAAGCAAGAAAAAGGATATAAATAATTTATCATATAAATCTGCAATTTTAATTGGTCTTTCCCAAATTTTAGCAACTATTCCAGGGGTAAGCCGTAGTGGTATTACATTAAGTATGGCAAGGGTCTGTGGACAGGATAGGGCATCTGCCTTGAAATTTACATTTTTACTTTCTATCCCAACCATACTTATTGTAGCGATGGGAAGCTTTATAAAGTTTATATTTCTTATGCCAATGCCAATAAATTATTTTTATATAATTATAACTGTAATCTTCTCATTTATATTTTCCCTTTTTGCAATAAAATTTATTTTAAATTGGGTAAAAAAATCATCATTTAAAGTTTTTGCAATATACAGAATTTTGCTCGCATTATTTTTATATATATTTTTGAAATAAAATGATTGCAACATTTTTTAAAAGATGTTATTATATACAATATAAGTAAGGAGAAATAAAATGAAAAAAATTTTAATTGCAACATTAAGTTCTTTATTAGTTGGAGCTTGTACTGTTGGACAAAGGGAGAAAATCGCTATATCAACAAGCAGTCGCCCATCTGATTACAGTAATACAAATTATGATATTTATGATGATATCTATGGTTCTGATGACATAACAACAGAAACAACAAATACATCTACAACAACTACAACTGTGTCAGACAATGGTCAAACTCAAACACAACAAGTAGAAACATTTAATCAAACAACAACTGTTGAAACAAATACACAAACTCCAAATAATGTTGATGTTTCAAAAACTGCATTTAATGCAATGGGAAATTATAAAATAGGAAACCCATATTTAATTGATGGTGTTTCATATTATCCACACGAAGATTATACTTATAGTGAAATAGGTATGGCTTCATGGTATGGTCCTGATTTCCACGGTGGCACAACATCAAATGGTGAAGTCTTTGATGAAACAAAATTAACTGCTGCACACAGAACTTTACCTATGCCATCACTTGTAAGAGTAACAAATTTGGAAAATGGAATTTCTGCTACTGTAAAAGTAAATGATAGAGGTCCATATGCAAGAGATAGAATTTTAGATTTATCTTCCGCTGCTGCTGATGTTTTAGGTATTAAACAAAAAGGAACAGCACGTGTAAAGGTTGAAATACTTCCAGAGGAAAGTAAACATTTAAAGGAACTTGCAATTGCATCACAAAATACAGATATTTATCCTGCAAATGTTGAATATCCAACAAGACAAGTTCAACCAGTTCCAACTCCTGCTCCTGCACCAGTAGAAATAGCACCAATTTCACAAGCAAAATCAACAGGAAATACAACTGTTCCATCAAGTGCAGTTGCTGGTGATTACTTTGTTCAAGTTGCTGCTTATTCTACTTATGATAAAGCAGAAGCAATGAAGGATAAACTTTCCCATCTTGGAACTGTAAAGATATTTAAAGCTGTTGTAAATGGCAATACACTTTACAAAGTTCGTCTTGGCGAATTTAAAACAAAAGAAGATGCAGAAAGAGTTCAAGAGGCAGTATCAAATGCTGGAATTTCTGGTTCTCGTGTAATTCTTAAAGAAGATGGTGGATTTAAGTGGAAAGTATAATCCTCCCATAAAATAAAAATCAAAGCCCCTATATGGGGCTTTTTTTCTGTCTTTTAATAATTATTGACATAAGCTTATTTTGTTTATAATATAAGTTTATATTAAAAAGAAAGGTAAACAAATGAAAAAAATAGATGAGCAAAAAGAAATCAAAGCCTATACAAAGAAGTGCACTTTTCGTAATATAACATGTAAACCTATTCAAAAAGTTGATGGTATGACTTTAAAATCACATTGTGAACAATGTTATAAATTTACTTATCCTAATCCTCTTTATGGACGCAGTTTATATAATAATGAAGAAATTGCTGTATTGAAGGAAATGGTAGAGGAATATAAAAGAGAATTAGCAGAAAATTGTAAATTTGCCAGAAAAAAGAATGATACCTGTGGTTTTAAAGATTGTTTTGATATGTGTTCATTTTGCGATAGAGAATTTTCAAGATAAAATCAAAGCTCCTATATGGGGCTTTTTTTTATAAATTAACGAGAATGTTGTTCCTGTAATATCTCTTTTTTAGCAAGGTTTTCTTTAATTGTTTTTTTGATATATCCAGCTATTTCTGGATTAACTTTATATAAATATTCAATATCATCTGCACATTTTTCAAGTTTAGGAGCATATATTTTTTCTAATACTTTATTATGTCTTAATATATTCATTATTGATGTAGCATTAGGAAGATTTAATGCCCTTAATTTTTTATTATTGAATAAAACATCATAACAGATACGTTCAACCTTAGGCAAATTAAACTCCTCTAAATCTTCATTATAATAAAGTGAATTATTTCCAAATCTTTTTACATTAGGAAGATTTAATTTTTTTAAATGAAGATTAAAAATTAAAAAATAATCATCAATATATTTTGGATTTAGCAAAGTTAATTCTTCTATTGTAGAATTTCTTAATTTTATAACTTGTTTTCCATCTGCATTTATAGATTTGCTTCCGTCATCATTTTCAACTATGGTGATTTTTTTATGCAAAAGTTCTTTGTATAAATGGTCAGGAAAAGCATCAGGATAATTTTTTTCTAAGTTTTTTATATTATAAAATTCATTATTTTTAGTTATTGTTAAAATAAAATGGTCCATTATAATTCCAGTTGGCTTTATAATATAGTTTCTTCTGGTATAAAATCCATCACCATAATATACACAATCATTTGTTTTATGATTATATCCTTCATGTCTGTAAAATTTAAAATTATATTTGATTTTTTCATCATTTAATAATAATTCATTGTTTGGAAGTTCTTTTATACTTTGAATAGGTATTGTCTTCATAATATTTACCTCTTTTCAATAACTACAAATGCTATGGAGTGAGTTCGTTCATCGGAAAGTGATATATGAATGTTTAATTTTTCCATTTGGGCAATATTTTTTTGGGTATAGTTCAACGTTTCCCCAGATATTTTTATGTATGGTTTTCCAAGCTCATTTTTTAATATAGTAATGTCCTTAAAAGACATATTAAACCTAAGTCCCGTGCCAAGAGCCTTAAAAAAAGCCTCCTTCCCAGCAAAAAGTTTTGCAATTTTCTGTGCAAATTTATTTTTATCCAAATTTTTATAGGATTCATATTCAACTTCATTAAAATATTTTTTTAAAAATAAAATGGAATGTTTTTCTAATACTTTTTCAATTCGTAAATTATCAGTTATATCTGTGCCAATTCCAAAAATCATTTTGATTCCCTTTTAGCCTTTGCCATTTTCATTTTTTCTTCATGGGAACGTTTGTATTCATCAACCATACCTATTATCAAATAATATGTTAAAAATCCAGAAATGATTGCCATTATTGTTCCACCTATTGCCATAGGAGTTAATATAGGAATAACCTTTTCAATCAAAAGTTGAAAGTCGCACATAACTATTGCTTCCTTCATATCCTTAAATAATTCCATAAAATGTATTTGTTGTGATACTAATGAAGATTGTCCCATTATAATTTTTCCAAGCTTGTATGACCCAAGCCATATAAAAGGAAAGGTAATAGGATTTCCAATCGCCGTTGCTAGAAGTCCCGCTACTATATTTCCTCTTAAAATAAAGGCACAAAGAGCGGTTAAAAGTAGTTGAAATCCAACAAAAGGAGTCATAGAAACAGCCACACCACAAGCAACTCCAATTGCAATTGCATGTGATTTATCAGGTATTCTTGACACCCGTTTAAATAAATATTTATATGCCCTTATCAATCCCTTTTTTGGGTAGATAAAATTTTTTGTTCTTTCCCAAAATGTTAATTTATTTTTTCTTTTTAAAAGCATTATCTTATTTCTGTCTGATTATCATTTATAATTTGTTGTGGAAGAGTTATTTTCGCAAGGCTTGGATCATCTTTACATTCCAAAAGCCATATATCATAATTTGGGTGTTCCATTGCAACAAGACTTGGTGAAGAGGAGAACATCCAACCAGAAAATATCACTTTTCCTTTTTTCACAGATGATAATTCTTCTTTGAAACCTGTGTTAATTTCGGTTATCTGAACAAAAGAAGTTTCTTCTGGTGTTTCATCTTCTGGGCGAGTAAAACAAGCCTTCATATCAATCAAAATATTTTCAAAAATTGTTTGCTCACCAACAGGAATTTCAATATCTTTCGTTCTTCCAGTTTGTTTATTCAATGCCCTAATTGTAGCTTTGTTTTGTGGGATGTTTGTAAAAGCAAAACTACTATTTGAAATAAATATAAATGTTAGACATATTAAAATGCTTAATGTTTTTTTCATAATTTTATCCGTTATTTTTCGTTTGATTTAAATATTACATCACTTATTACTTCTTCTAATGATTTAAAAGGTTTAGATTTTAATTTTCCATTAGGTTCCATTAAATCAGATGAAGGTCCAATTTCAAGTTTTATATACTTATCACCAATTATTCCGTATGTTGATATTGAAGCAACAGTATTTTTTGGGAATTTGTATTTGCTGTCAATTGACATCAACACATCAACAGAATAATCCATAGGATTTAACTTTGTTTCAATAACAGAGCCAACTTTCACACCATTTACAGAGACATCAGCACCACGTGAAAGCCCACCTATTGATGAAAAATTTGTGTATAAGTTATATCCAGAAATATTGTTTGTTTTTGCAGTTAATATTCCCCAGATAAGGAAATATAAAGCAATAAATAAAATTGCAAATCCGACAATAGTTTCAAATGGATTTTTATTTTTTGAAAGGGTCATAAAAAAGTTAACAAAATTCTTTGTTATTTTATTTTGAAATTTAACAAAACTATTTTTGTTTTTTTTAACCATTTTTATGACCCCTTTTTTTATTTAAGTTGAAGTTATTTTGCTTCTTCTTTTTCTGCTTTTTCAGCTTCACTCATTTTATGTGCAGTTGCCAAATCCTCAGCAATTCTTGCTTTTTTACCAAATAAGCTTCTAAGATAATAAAGTTTACTTCTTCTTACTTTACCATATTTTACAACTTCAATTTTTGCAATATTTGGAGAGTAAAGAGGAAATACCTTTTCAACGCCTTCACCAAAAGAAATTTTTCTTACTGTGAAAGAAGAGCTTATACCTTTATTTTTTCTTGCGATACATACACCTTCAAATATTTGTATACGTTCATTTTTACCTTCAATAACCTTTGTATGAACTTTAACAGTATCACCAGATTTAAAATTTGGTATTTTATGAGTTGATAATTTTTCAATATTTTTGTTTTCAATAGCTTTTAATAAATTCATTTTTTTTACCTTTCTATTTATAAGTTTAATAATACAATGTAGTTTTTATTTTTCAATATTTTTTAGTAAATCAGGTCTATTTTTTTTAGTTATTTCAAAAGATTTTTGCATTTTCCAATCAGAAATCTTTTTATGGTGTCCCGATTTTAAAACATCTGGAACCGACATATTATTCCAAACCTCAGGACGGGTATATTGTGGATATTCAAGCATTCCATCTAATAATTTAGAAAAACTTTCCTCTTCTAACGAATGGGCGCTTCCTAAAACATTTGGAAGAAGACGAGTTGTTGCATCAAGTATAGGAAATAAAGCAGTTTCACCACCCGAGAGGACAAAATCCCCAAGGCTTAGTTCTTCTATTCCATAATACTCTATCACACGTTCATCTATACCTTCGTAATGACCACAAATAAAAGTAGTTTCAGATTCCTTGCTTAATCTTTCTGCAATTGATTGATTGAATATTTTTCCACGTGGAGAAAGGTATATAATGGAACCCTTCTTGTCCGCTTTGTCATAAACACTATCTATTGCATAACCAAGTATATCTGGTTTTAAAAGTTGACCAGCACCACCACCATAAGGAGTATCGTCAACTGTTTTATAATTATCAGTTGCAAAATCTCTTATATTAACAGTGTTTAAGTTCAATATCTTATTTTCTATTGCCCTTTTAATAATAGAGTGATTTAGAAAATCAAACATTTCAGGGAATAGTGTTAAAATATTAACTTTCCAACAAGTGTTCTCGGTCAATTTTTATATATTCCTTTTCTTTGTTTATCTCAATAACAGAATATTCGTTAATTGAAAGAAGGGCGGTCTTTTCACTGCCATTTATTTCAATTTCCAAAATATCACCTGCACCATAATTAAAAGTTCCACCTACTTTCCCAACAAGATTATTTTCTTTATCAAAAACATTGAAGTTATCAAGTTCCGATATTAAAACATCTTCTTCGTTATCAATAATTGAAGAACGAGGGGCATAAAGCAAAGTTCCCTTTAATGCTTCGGCAGTTGTTCTGTCTGAAATGTCATTTATTGCCACAATTATTATATCAGATTTACCCTTGCTTTTAAGTTGGATTTTATAGACGTTTCCAAATTCATCTGTAATAGGAGAATAATCACAAATGGATATAGGATTTTCGGTAAAAGATTTTATCTTTACCAAACCACGGATACCATGGGCATCAAATATTTTTCCAACTAAGATTTTATCTGATATAGTCATTTTAACCTTTTTTACAGTTGTATTATTTAAGCAGCAGGAGTTTCTTCTGTTGCAGGAGCAGTTTCTTCGGCTGGTTTATTATCAGCTTCAAATTGAGCTTGTGCTTCTGCTTCAGCTTGTTTTTTAGCTTCCTCAGCTGCTAATCTTTTTTCTTCTAATGCTTTTGCACGTTCTTGTGCTTTTGCCTTTGGAAGAGGTTTCTTTGTTTGTTTATCGTTGATAACATATTTTCCAGTGATTCCAGCTTCACTTAAAAATCTTGCAACTTTATCAGATGGTTGAGCACCAATAGATAACCAGTATTTTATTCTGTCAGCAACAAGAACAACACGTTTTGGATCTTCCTTTGGAAGCATAGGGTTGTATGTTCCAACCTTTTCAATAAAATCGCCATCACGAGGAGCGCGACTATTTGCAACTACTATATGATTGAAAGGGCGTTTTTTAGAACCTTTTCTTGATAATCTTATTTTTACAGACATATTTAATTCCTTTCTTTTGTCTTTTTATTGTTAAATTTAGTTAAACAAAAAACCGATAAAGAGTGAAAACTCACCGTTTATCGTATTCTCCCATTCTTATTTAACTGTCGGGAAATCTTTGTTAAACTAACATAATACTTTTGTTAAGTCAAGGATTTTGTTTCATCATGTTACATTTTGTGTAGGATTATCAATAAATTAGCTCTTACTCAATCCCTAAAAATGCTTTAACCTCTTTGTCATCCTTATATTTATTCAATTTCGCCCCAGCATTTATAAGCATTTGTGGGACTTCTTTATTTGGATTTGCGTATTTTTCATTGAAGAAATAAAATATATCTAAGACACTTTCACCTTCTTCATTTATATAATTTACATCAGCTCCATTATCTAAAAGAAGTTTTAAACCTTCTTTATTCGGAAATCTACTCATCATTTCTATACAAGCCATATTATATTTGCATTTGTTTATGTCAGCCCCGTTTTTAATGAGCAATTCGGCCAATCTGAAATCATCTCCACCTAACATAGCCCAAAATAGAGGATATATAGGCTCTTTTTCAGTTCCGCCTATATTCATATTCGCTATTGATTTTATGTCTGCTCCCTCAGATACTAAAAATTCCACCAATTCAAAATTATGTGGATTCTTCACATTATTTAATGCGGATATTAACAACTTGTTTAACTTTTCTTGTCTTTCCTCAACTACACTTTCACAATCGCAAACATTCGTATAAAAGGCACAAGATGAAAGTGCCAACATAGACGCAACCAATAAATTCTTAAACATAACTTTCCTCCTTAGTTTTTATTCTATTGTATCATATTTAATATTCCCTTGCAATAAAAATACTATTTGCTAACATTACCCATTATGATAAATATAGAAAATATTACAGTTTATATGCAATCAAGGACTTTGCTGGAAAATGCCTCCGTCCAAATTTCCGATAATCAAAAGGTCGGCATTGTAGGACTTAACGGTTGCGGTAAATCAACCCTTTTTAAAATTATAAAGGGCGAGTTGGAACCAACCGATGGCAAAATTACAATCTCCAATAATCAAATAATTTCGTATGTAGAGCAGGAATTTTACGATACCAACATACCCGTTATGGATTTTGTGTTAAGCAAGGATAAAAGGTTGATGCAGACACGGGCAAAATTGCAAACTGCAACGCCAGAGGAACTTCCTGAAATATATGAGGAACTTCGCATACTTGATTCCGACAGCAGGGAGGCACAGATTGCAAATATCCTCTCTGGTCTTGGCTTCAATGATGAAGATTTAACCCGCCCAGTATCTGATTTTTCTGGTGGTTGGAGAATGCGTTTGGCACTTGCTGGAGCATTGTTTAAATATTCCGATATTTTGCTTCTTGATGAACCGACAAACCATTTGGATTTGGAGGCTTCAATCTGGCTTATGTCATACCTTAAAAAGTATAAGGGAACTTTGATAATCATAAGCCACGATAAAAATATCCTTAACGATATTTGTGAAAACATAATCCATTTTGAAAATAAAAAGTTGGTGTTTTATTCTGGCAACTACGATACATTTTATAAAAACTATATCCTTAAACACGAAAACGAAGAAAAGCTTGCAAAGAAACAGGCGGAAACAAAGGCTCATCTTCAATCTTTCGTTGACAGGTTCAGGTATAAGGCAACAAAGGCACGCCAAGCCCAAAGCCGTCTTAAAATGCTTGAAAAATTAGAAGATATAGTTGTGACCGAACTTGATAAATCATCACATTTTAATTTCAAGGATGCACCAGAACTTCCAAGCCCTATTATAAAAATTGAAAATGGTGCAACTGGATATAATGAAACAGTAGTTTTAAATAAATTGAATCTTATTGTTGGAGCAAATGACCGTATCGGTATTTTGGGAAAAAATGGAAATGGTAAATCAACCCTTGCAAAACTTATATACGGAGATTTGAAACTTTTAAAGGGAACAATGTTTAAAAATACCAAACTAAATATTGCATACTTTACCCAACATCAGGCGGAGGATTTACCACTTAACAAAACCCCACTTGAATATATATCATCATTTCTTCCTGATAAAACAGAAACACAAGTCCGCTCTCTTCTTGGTAATTTTGGTATAGTGGGGGACATTGCCCTAACCACTATAAAGGAATTATCTGGTGGTGAAAAGAGCAGGGTGGTATTTACAAAACTGTCCCTTAACAATCCATCGCTTATAATACTTGATGAGCCAACCAACCATTTGGATATACAGGCACGCGATGCCCTTATCACAGCCCTTAATAATTACAATGGTGCAGTGATATTAATTACTCACGATTTTAATTTCCTAAATATGGTAGTTGATGACTTATACCTTGTTGATAATCATACTTGCACACCATTTGACGGCACATTGGATGATTATAGAAATTTCATAGTTTCAAAACCGAAAAAGGAAAAGACGGAGCCGAAAAAACAAGCCCCTTCTGTTAATCCAAAGGAAACACGGCAGTTAAAGGCAAACCTTTTAAAACTTGAAAGTAAATTAAAGGAATTAAACGAAGAAAGGGATGATTTAATAGCCCAGTTATCCCAACCAAAGGACGGCGAAACAATCGCCACCCTTTCAAAAGAATTACATATTCTTGAAACAAAAATTGCAACCACCGAAAACGAATGGTTGCAACTTGCCGATAGTATAAATTAATTATCTTATCTGTTTTTTGCTTGTGAAAGAGTAGCCAACTTTATCTTCTCCTCATCACTTAATAATTTTTCAAATGCCTTTGTCGCATTCATTGGTAATTTGCCAGTTTCTCTGTAATATTTCAAAATATCTTCTTGGGTTGCAATATTTGATGGAACAGTCAATTCCCAATTATAAAAGAATATATCGTTAATAGAAGCACCCATTTCAGTTGCTTCTGGTGCAAAGTTCATTTGTTCACCAGTTGCAAGCATATATTTTCCTTCTTTAATAGATTCATTTAAAAGCCAATAATATTCACCAGCAGGAGAATTTACAACCATCTTTGTATCTTCTTCAACTATTTTACCACCTTGGTTTGCAATGATTTTAAGTAAAGGAGAACGTTTATATTTACCATCGTCGCCCTTACCGTCGTCTGACTTTGTTAAGAAAGCAACGGCTTGTCCTCTACGTAAAGAAGATCTTACAACTTCATAAAATTTTTCAACGGCTGAAAAATCATTTTCACCTTTTGCATTTGTAAATGAACGAAGTCCATGAAATACAACAACTCCATTATCATGATGATAATTATTTCCATCAATTAGGGTTGCCATATAATCATTTGCGGCACGTTCAAATATTTCTGGTGTGTTTTCTTTCCAACCGCCTTTACCATCTGAAACACGACCACCGACGAACATAGTTGTATTTGATTTAAGGCTTACATGTCTAATTGCTTCTACATACAAATCATTATCATCTTCAAATGTTTTTGCTCTGTTTTGAAGCTCTTCCTTTGAAGGAGTTGCAACAAAATCCGCTGGATAAGAAGTAATTTTCAAATTTGGATTTTTTTCTTTGAACTCATTTATTGCAACATTTGGCATAATAAGAGTAATCTTTTTCATATCCAAAGGATTTGCATAATATTTATCAGAGTTAAGTATAAATTGAATTTTGTTTTCTGATTTTTTAATATCACTATCTGTAAGTAAAGAATTAAACGCATCAATACCCATATCACCCGCACTTATGATTTTAAGTGAATTTTGAGTTTTTAAAATATCTTTTACTTGTGCCTTTACATCTTCCATACTGTCCTTTGATAAATCAAAGATAATGTTTTCTGTATTTTCAGAAACATTTACCAAAGATGTCGTACTTGATGAATAACCTTTATTCTTTTCTGTGTTAATAATTCCTATTAAAATTTCTTTTTTCATTTTATACCCTTTCATTTATTAATATAAGTGTATTATATAACACAATAAAACTTTTGTCAATATAAAATTGATTTTTTTTTGTTGAAAATGTAGTAAAATCAATAAGTTAATTATTTATATTTTTTTATTCTGATTCTTTTTTGTCCTGTTTTTTGAAAAATTGTATCATTCTTCTGATTCGGTGCTTTTTCTTTTTATTTTGTTGTTTCCTAAGTTTTATAGAAAGCCTATACCCAATATAATATCCCACAATTCCAACAATAATTGACCAAGGAATGTTTCCAAGCAATATAGGTTTTCCAAGTCCTTTTATAAGAAGGGCAAGAGAGTCCCAAATATGCGTTAATGAAAAATCTTCTATAAGCAAAGCCTTTATTTCCTTTACAAACACAGCAAACGGAATTGATGTTTCGCCAAGCATAAGTTGACCAGTCAAATAAAATATATAAAACATAATAGGCGTTGTAAGTGGATTACTTACAAATGTCAAAAGACACGCAATAATAAGATTGAATCTGAAATGCAATAATCTATCAACCACACTCCATACAATAAGACAGATAAGCGATTGTCCCCAAAACGGATTTATTCCAGCCACAAGTCCCACGCAAAAGGTCCTTGCAATATAGGATGGCGACTTATTCTTCTTATCCTTAAAAGTTTTAAGAATGTATCTGTATAATTTTTTTATAAAGCTTTTAATACTATCAATCATTTTTTAACCTACAAGATGTGCAATATACAAAGCATAGCAACCTAAAAATATTATACCAGAAATGCGACCTATTTTTCCAATAACCCCTGTTGTTATTAAAAGTATAGTTGTCGCAATCAAAATATACACATCTGATTTCAAATCACTTGGAAATAATATAGGCGTAAATAATGCTACCATACCAAGAATAAATAAAGCATTGTAAATATTACTTCCTACAACATTTCCAAACGCAATATCATTATGTTTTTTTATTGATGCAGTAATAGATGAAGCAAGCTCAGGAAGGGAAGTTCCTACTGCAACAATAGTAAGCCCTATAATACTTTCTGCGATTCCAAAATTCCTTGCAATAGTAATTGCACTATCAACAAGCAACTTTGCCCCGCCAAGTGTCATTGCAATACCAATTATTGAAATAATCAAAGAAATATACAAAGGTCTTGATTTAGAAGATTCTATTTCCTCCTCTATCTCTTTATCTTCGGTTTTAAAATCTTTTTCCGTTTTATAACTGTAAATTACATAAAATATTAATGTGGCAACCATAACTATACCAGCGATTCGCCCAATCTCACCAGTAAACGAAGTGATATATATAACAAGAGTTGAAACTATTAAAAACCAAACATCTCTTTTTAAAAAGGATTTCTTTTCTATATGTATAGGATTAATAATTGATGATACCCCAAGTATAAGTAAAATATTTGCAATATTACTTCCTACAATGTTTCCAACGGCAATTCCCGTTGATGGAATTTCTTGATTAATCGCAACAAAACTTGCAACAAGCTCTGGTGTAGATGTTCCAAATCCAATTAACACAATTCCAATAAGAAGAGTTGAAACTTTCAGCTTTTTCGCAACTTCAACAGCACCAGATACCATAGTATCCCCACCGAATCCAAGTAAAATTAATCCCAAAATGAATAAAAAATATACCATAATACTCTCCTTTTTTATGATAAAAATTATTATCTTTTTATATAAAAGTCAATAGGTAGATAAGTAATGTATTATTTGCGGATATTCTCTTTTTCATGGTTTACAAGAAGTTTAATCATTCGTAAAGCCTCAATATCATTTTGAGCTATTGAAGCAATATTCATAGACATATCAAAAGCTCTGTTTTCAAGATAATTTTGTTCTTTATTTGATAAGTCAACATTTTGATATAACAATTTCATTTCATTAAGAAGTATATTAAAGATTTTAGATTTATTTACAGCGGAGGAAGCATCTGCAGATATATTTTCTTCAACTTTTCCTTTATTTTCTACTAACATACTATCATCATCAGAGGTAATCCAATTTATATCAAAGCCATAATCACTTAACTTTTTTAAAGTTTCAAGTTTTGGTTTGGAAATACCCCTTTCATAATTTTGCCATGTAATTTCACCAAGACCTAAAAGAGCAGACATTTCTTTTTGAGTTTTGCCAAGTTTTGTGCGTATTTCTTTTAATTTTTCCTTCATTTTAACCTCTTTTTTATTATAAAACATATAAAAATATGTATTTTTTACTTTACAAACATAAAAAAATATGTATATAATGCTGATATATCATATATTACTGGAAATATGATATTTATTAAACTAATATTATTATAGGAGAAAAATATGAGAAATACAAATAAAAATATTTTTGAAAAACATTTTACAATTGAACATAAATCAAAATTATATGATTTAATAGGTTCTCGCATAAAAGCAAAACGTATTGAATTAAATATGAATGAAGAGGAACTTGCAAAGAAACTTTCAATTACAGTAAAGGATGTTCAAAATATAGAAAATGGCAAACAAAAATTTACAATTGATTTCCTCGCTCAAATGTCAGATATATTGGATATAAATAAAGTTTATTTATTAACTGGTGTTGATGATGATGTTTTAAAAGAAGATATCCAAATTTTAGATAGTTATATTGAGTTTTTCAAAATGGTTCAAAGCTTATCTGGAAAAAATAAAGAACGTTTTTATGATATGCTTGATAAAAATTTTACTCCTAACATCAAGAAATATTTAAAGAAATAATAGACATTTTTTACATAAAATACAATTGTGGATTTTAATAGTTGACAAACAACTAGAACAAATGTAGAATATATATGTATATATAAATAAGATTAAGGAGAAAGAAATATGCTTACAAAACAGCAATTAAAACTTTTTATGATTATTGATGAAAGTTTAAAAAAGGACGGTGTTTGCCCTTCTTTTGAGGAAATGAAAAATATAATCGGACTAAAATCAAAATCAGGAATTCACAGACTTATCAAAAGTTTGGAAGAACGTGGATTTATAAAACAAATACCAAATAAGGCCAGGGCGTTGGAAATTTTACGTTATCCAGAAAATCTTACATCTCACCAACCTGTGAATGATAATATAAAAATGACAACAATTCCACTTTATGGAAAAATTGCTGCTGGAACACCTATTACAGCAATCGCAGATACCACTGAAACAATGGATATTCCTTCTGATATGTTAGGGATAGGAAAGTTCTATGCTTTAAAGGTAGAAGGCGATTCTATGATAGAGGCAGGTATCCATAGCGGAGATAGAGTTATTATTCAAGAAACTCCAAATGCAGAAAACGGAACAATAGTTGTTGCCCTTATTGATGATGAGGAAGTCACCCTTAAATATATTTATAAAAAGGATGGTTCCATTGCATTAAAACCTGCAAATCCAAATTATCAAACAAGAATTTTCTCACCTGATAGAGTTAAAATACAGGGAAAATTAGCTATGTTGATAAGACATTATTAAAAAAAGGAAAAAATTCCTTGCAAAATAAACGAATCTATGTTAGAACATAAACAGAACAAAATAAAACAGAAAAAAGGAAACAACTATGTCTGAAAATAAACAAGAAGCATTAAAAGCTGCACTTTCACAAATTGAAAAATCTTTTGGTAAGGGAAGTATTATGAAACTTGGTGAACAAGAAGGACTTGAAATCCCATCAATTTCTACTGGTTCTCTTGGCCTTGATATCGCCCTTGGTATTGGTGGTCTTCCACGTGGAAGAATTGTTGAAATTTATGGTCCAGAAAGTTCTGGTAAAACTACATTAACTTTACATATAGTTGCTGAGGCTCAAAAGGCTGGTGGCACATGTGCATTCGTTGATGCAGAACACGCACTTGACCCTGCTTATGCAAAAAAGATTGGTGTGGATATAGATAATCTTATCATTTCACAACCAGACTCTGGTGAACAAGCATTGGAAATTGCTGATACTCTTGTTCGTTCTGGTGCAATTGATGTATTAATTGTGGACTCTGTTGCTGCTCTTGTGCCAAAGGCTGAATTAGAGGGCGAAATGGGGGATAGCCACATGGGATTACAAGCTCGCCTTATGTCCCAAGCATTAAGAAAATTAACAGCATCTGTTTCAAAATCTAATGCCCTTGTTGTTTTCATTAACCAAATCCGTATGAAAATTGGTGTTATGTTTGGAAATCCTGAAACAACAACTGGTGGAAACGCATTGAAATTCTATTCTTCTGTTCGTATGGATATCCGTCGCGTTGGTTCTATAAAGGATAAGGAAAATGTTATCGGAAATGAAACAAGGGTTAAAATTGTTAAAAACAAAGTTGCTCCTCCTTTCAAAACTGTTGATTTTGATATAATGTATAATCAAGGAATTTCCCGCGAAGGTGAAATAATTGAGCTTGGTGTAAAAGCTGGCGTTATTGAAAAATCTGGTGCTTGGTTCTCCTATAATTCTGAACGCATTGGTCAAGGAAAGGAAAATGCTCGTCAATGGTTAAAGGATAATCCAAAAGTAGCACAGGAATTAATAAAAAAGATTATGGAAAAATCTGGCATTATTAATGAAAAAATGCTTGAAACTTCCGCTAATACAGATGTATCTGATGATGCACCATCTTCTGATACAGCAGAATAATTTCCAAATTATTTAATCTCTCTTTATCCTAAAATACCTCTTTATTATAAAAAAGGGGTATTTTTTCTTATAGAAATATTTTCTTAAATTATTATTATAGTAATAAAATCATATTGATTATTTTAAAATAAGAGGGGAGTCTTATGAAAAATTTAATAACAGTTGTTATACCTTTATTTAAGGTAGAAAATTGCCTTTCAAAATGTTTGAAAAGTATTATAAATCAAACCTATAAAAATATTGAAATTATTATCATAGATAATACAAACGATAAGTCCTTAAAGGAAATTTATACCAAATTTGCAAAGATTGATAACCGCATAAAAATAATCACCACCAAATCAAAGAATATAAATAATATAGCACTTTCCACATCTCACGGTGATTTTATACACTTTATTTCGTCTTGCGATTATATTTCTCCATCTTATTACGAAAAAATGTTGTCATCAGCTCTTTCCAATAATAGCGATATTGCAATTAGTGGATTTAAAACTAAAAACTATAACCTTTATTATAGTTCAAAAGGTATCTGCAAAACAGTAAAGGAAAAAGTTTCTGCCACCCAAATCTATAAATACGATTTCATATTCAGGTATTTAATAAGAAAAGAACTTCTAAACAACCATAAAATAAAATTTAATACAAATTCTATGCAAGATATGGTATTCCTTATGCAAGTAATCTTTTTCGCAAATAATATAAGCATAGTTCCAAGAATAACTTACTTCACAGGTTTATCATAAGGAAAATGTGATAATTATTCCGCCAACAAACCTAATTCTTTTAATTCTTTATCTAAGGTTTGCCTGTCTACAAAATCAGAACCCAAATCAAGCATTTTTTTAACCTTTATAATAGGGGCAAAATATTCTTTTAATATAGTGTCTGATTTAATATCATATTCCACAATCAAAATTTTTTCCTGTGTGAAGATCGTTTGTTGTTGTTCCTTTGGTATGTAATCAAGGATAACAGAACTTGTTTCATTCCTGTATAACACAGCATTTTCGCCGCCATCATAGATTATTTCAGGGTTTGCAATTTCACTATTATATGGGGATAGTGGTTTAAGTATGATGCAAACTTCCCCTTTTTGATTTATTAATATGTTATAAAGTCTTGCTTGTTCCATAAAAATACCTCTTAAAAAATAATATCATAAAATATAAATAAAATAAATAAAAAAAGCAGTCCATTAAAGACTGCCTTTAATACAAAC
>JAAVBN010000036.1 GCA_014803545.1 bacterium
ATATATAAAGTTCTCTAATTTGAGGTGGACAATGAATAGTTTTAGAAATAACATAAATAACTTTAAATTTATGTCCTATTCTTGAGAAACATTCTCTAAGAGTAAGTATTCCAACAGACATAGCAAGTAAACTATCTTTTTGAGTTAGATAATTAAAAGCACATTTTAAAAAATTCCAAATATCTTTAACATATCTAGATAAAAATTCTAGTAAATCATTTTGTAAGAAATATAAAAAATCACAATACATTTTACTTTACTCCACTATATACAAAAATTATATAGTAAGCTAATTTATATTCAAGAATATTTTCACATAAACAAGCCTGAATTAAGTGAAACTAGTTCTGGCTTATGTTTTACCGCAAAATGTAATTCCGTGAATATGGGGTAGATGGGATTGAGTTTTCGCACCTATTTTTTTACATCTATATTAAACAAATCGTGTGAAAGTATCATCCTATCGCTATCAAAATGTTTATAATTTGTGATTTTTATTTCTTTGATTGTATAATATTCAACCTTAGCTATATCGTTTTTAATCTCATCAATTTGCAAACAATATTTGGGTAATCTTTGTTTTGAAATAATATTCTGAATAGCTGTTTCTAACTCTAAATATGTAAAATTACCACCGTTAAAAAGTAAGTGAAAATGCCAGTCCTCTGAAACACCTTTCTCTGCAAAAGCTATAAAAGGGATGTGCTTTTTATTCCAGTGTCTGTGAAGTAAAAGTCTTTCAAAATCCTTCATAATATTTTTTAAATGAGTTATAGAATGTTCAAGATTTTCACTTTTTAAATTATCAGGAAGTTGTATTGTCATAAGATATTTCGGACTATAAGTATTATCAATCCATTTTTTAAGTTCAGATTTTAAGTTAGTCATTTTTTATGCTCTTATTAAAATTATTATTCAAAAATTAGGGTATAAAAATAACAAAGGAAAATTACAAATCTCCCGCTATTTTTTCAACCGAATTTATGTAGCAAAAAGCGATTAACAGACCTTTTATAAACATAAATCCTATATCTTGGTGTATACACATTTTTATAGAACCCAAGTTAGAATTTAGAAGTCATAGTTTAAATTTTTTACGCAAAAAAAATCACCCCATAACTTAATATGAGGTGAGTTTTTTAGTTGAAAGCCGGTAAAATCTTTTTTAATTCTTGCATAAGTCTTTTTACAACCAAAGGACAAAAACTTTCACCAATCAACTGTCGTAAAAGTTTGTAATCACCTCTAGCCCAGTCAGGTATATCATTATAATAACTGTCTGGGAGTCCGGTAATTGCAAACAATTCTGCAATGGAAAAAGGTCTTGGGTCAGAATAAGTACCATCAGGTTTTTTATAACCAGGATGAACAGACCAATCACCACTTATACTATCACTAGACATAACAATAGTTGGACATGGTTCATCCCATTTTGCCCTACCAAAAGCACTTTTATGTTTAGCTTTTGATTCAGTCCCGTTGATATTTTTTATTCTCCATTTGCCAATATTTGATAAAGCTGATTGACCAGTTGGAGTGTGTCTTAAACACTCCGCTTGGTTTGGATTAACATATTCTGCGTAGTGAAACGGATTGTTTTTATCACGTTCACCAGGTTCAAGTGATTTAAATTTTCCATTACCTATAACATCCTTTAATGTCAAAACTTTATCATCCTTCTTTGGAAAATTCCATTTACCAAATTCCTTTTTACATGCAAGGATTATTCCTCTTTTTCGTTTTTGAGCCGTGCCATAATCACATGCTTTTATTGTATTAATGTTTACTTCATAACCAAGATTTATTAAAAAATCTGTGATATATTGTTTGATAGTTTTACCTCCCAATTTATCTGTGATAACAGGAGGTTGTTTATCAGATATAAAGTAAGGAACATTTTCAATCAATAAAAAGTCAGGATTTGTAGCTTTGGTAATATCCAAAACATCCATAAATAAAAAGACTTCCGGATCGGAAAGATGTTGACCACCAGCAAGTGAAAAAGGTTGACAAATTGGACTTGCCAATATACCTGAACAACCAGTTTCAATATAGGATTGGATTATTTCATCTTTCTTTTCCCTTATATCACCAATAATCATTTTATCATCTTTATATAAATCTTGATGATATGTAGCTCGAACTATATCTAATTCATTTGAAACAGCACATTCAAAACCAATATCTTTTAAAAGATAGGTACCTGTCCCTCCACAAGCGAAGAGAGACAGGTATCTTACTACATTTATATTTTTAGTCATTTTGGTCTCCGAATACGGTCCATTTAGAGCTATATTTACGAGATGAAAAGACTTCAAGATATTGTGTGTTTGGACACATTTTTTCAATATTTGAATAATAATAGTCCGGTTTAAAGTTTTTATTTTTTTGATATTCTAAATGTATAGAATCAAGATGGAATTTATTATTGGTTTGTATTTTATAGTTATTTTTAAAACCTATCAAAAGTAGTTCATGATGATTGATAATATAGGTATTAGTATTTTTAAAACCTTTATCCCAAACAACACTATTTTGATATACAAAACCTAGTTCTTCTATATATGACAACGCTTCTTTTAAGTTATTTGGTTTGGTCCAAACAAAACAAATAGCGTCTTTATCAATAGGAAGATGAAGTATTGTATTTTTATTGAAATTTTGAGTTAAATCTATATATACCACACTATATAATTTTGTTTTAACATCATTTTCAATAACATCATCGGAATCATTAATATTATTATATATATCTTTAATTTCGGTGTTTTTACATACTTCATTTTCTTTATTTTTTTTGGACAATTTAAGCGCTAAGGAACGAGTAGCTAAGACATTGTTTTCTTTTGCATATTCGATAGCGAGATTGACAGACTCTTTGGTAAGTTTTTGAATCTCCCAAGCTTGTTTGTGTTTTAAGTTTAAAAGTCTTTCAACACATTGTTTGGACAGTACTTCGGAACCTATGTCGGTTCTTGCACCTTGAGCACTTTGAGTCTCGAAAAGAATAGGTTGAATTTTTTCAAATTCAAGTTGTAAGAGTAAAATAGACTTTTCGATTAATTCATTTGTAAATTTTACATAAGAATTTCGAGAATCATTTGACTCTTGTATTTTAATTTTGTTATCTAAAGCATCTCTTTCAATACGGATAGCTTCGATATTTTGATTAAAATAATTTTTTATAATCATTTTAAAATTTCCTTTCTTATAAAAATTATTGAAAAAATTAGATTTGGAGAGCATATTTACGATATAAAACAACATTTTAAAGTTGGGTGTAAAATACACCCCCTATATATAAAGAATGGAAAATTTTAAAAAAAATATACGGCTCCGAATTAGTTGTTTTACGAATAAAACATTAACCCTTTGATTTTACAAAGAAATAACATAAAAAAATTTTTAATATAAATAAAAAATAACTTTGTTCCAGTTGGAATGAAGTTGCAGATGTAAAATTTATATTTTTTGCTTTACTTAATGGATAATATATTGTATATTATCCATAAATAACCAATTTAATAGATAATATATTAACTATTATGACATATTTATTAAAAACAAATAAGGACCTGCAAAAGGAAATTGCATTTCGGTTTAAACAAAAAAGGTTGGATAAAAACCTTACACAAGAGGGCTTATCTGAACGTTCGGGTATTTCACTTGGAACATTAAAGCGTTTTGAAAATACTGGTGAAATATCTTTGCAATCATTATTAAAAATTGCATTAGTTTTAAATGTATTGGATGAGTTTGACAACTTACTTAAACCTAATGACAAACCTATATCCTTAATCAACCCTGTAAAGATAAAACAAAGGAAAAGAGGACAATTAAAATGAAATTAAATGTATACCTTAATACTTACGGTTCAAGAAAATTTGTTGGTATCCTGGAAGATACAGGAACAAAAATTTACTTTCAATATGCACCCGAATTTATAAAGGACGGTATTGAAATTTCACCTTTTAAATTACCTTTGCAATCAGATGTGTTTGAAGGGGATAATAGTATTTTTAGTGGTTTATTTGGTGTTTTTAATGACAGTCTTCCAGATGGTTGGGGATGTCTGCTGCTTGATAGGAAATTACAAAAGCAAGGATTGTCATTTAATTCAATAAGACCACTTCATAGACTTTCAATAATAGGTAATAATCCTATGGGAGCATTGGAATACGAACCCTCCGAAGACACAGATAATATACCTACTGTAAATTTGGACTATCTTGCACAAGATGCAAAACAAATATTACTTGATAAATCAAATAATGGTCTTGATGAGCTTTTAAAACTAAATGGTTCATCTGGTGGAGCAAGGCCAAAAATTGTTGCCATTGTATCAGATGATAAAAAAATAATACAACCACCAACAAATAATTTAGCAGGAGATTTTTCACATTGGCTTATAAAATTTTCAAATACACAGGATGATAAAAACCTTGGTGTTCAAGAATATGTTTATTCACTTATTGCAAAGGATGCAGGAATTGAAATGCCTGAAACATACCTTTTCCCATCACAAATTTCCAGTGGATATTTTGGTGTAAAAAGGTTTGATAGGCTTGGAAATCAAAAGGTTCATACTCATACAGCTTGTGGTTTACTTAATGCTGATTTTAGGGTTTCAAGTATGGATTACACAAACCTTTTAAAACTTACCCTTGTTTTAACAAAGGATATAAAGGAAGTTGAAAAAATGGTTCGCCTTATGATATTTAATGTTAAAGCAGGCAATAGGGATGACCATACAAAGAATTTTTCATATTTAATCGATGAAAATAATAATTGGAAACTTGCTCCCGCATACGATTTAACCCCTTCATTTGGTATAAATGGAGAGCAAACAACAATGGTAAATGGTAAAGGTAAAGATATAACTAATGAGGATTTTGTTAAGGTTGCCTCCGAGTTTGATATAGATAAACAAAAGGTTTATGAAATGATTGAGGCTGTTGATAGTTCACTCAGCAACTATGATAAATTGATGAAACAGTATAAATAACGTCCCTATTGGAATTTTTGATTTTTAAAGGCTCTTTCACGCGTAAAAGGGCTTCCTAAAAATTGGATTTATTTTAATTATAAAAAAATATATACATTTGAAATTAAACACGATAATATAAAAAGTGTATCGCAAGTGTAATGCATTTGTTAACAAAGAATAAAGAAGGAATTGGTAAAAATAGCAGGAAACCTCTATTTTTTCAATAAAACAAAGAAAATTGGAACGATTCCCTTCACCCGCTCCAAAAAATCTACAAAAAAATGAAAAAAACTATTTTAATTTATAATGACTTTGGTGTTTTTGATATAAGACCTCTTAAAAAAGAACTTCAATCATATTTTTCAAAAACAAATGTATCAATAGATACAATAAATTCATCAGAAATAATAAACAATTCTAAATTAAATAATGAAACCCTTGCTCTTTTTGTTCCAGGCGGAATGGCAAATGAATACTTTAAAAAACTTGGAACAAAGGGAAATATTAACATTTCCAATTATGTAAAAAATGGTGGAATTTATTTCGGCATATGTGGTGGTGCTTACTATGCCTGTCAAAAAGTAGAATTTGAAACAGATATTCCCGAACTAAAAATAAATACAGAATATAAATTAGATTTAATAAACACTCTTGCAAAAGGAACTTTATATAAAGAATTTAATATACATCCCTACTCTGCATCACCAAAATCAACAATAATTATTGATATAGAAGACAAGGCAACAAAAACCTCTCAATCAGCAGTCTATCACGGTGGACCATTTTTTGATTTATCAAGAAAAGATTATAAAGTCATTGCAAACTATAAACTAAATTCTGGCAAAAAACTTCCTGCAATAATACAAAAACAATATGGTAAAGGACAAGTAATACTTTCAGGTGTTCATTTTGAATATAATTTAGAAAACTTAGAAACAATAAAAGCAAACATAAACAAAACTTCCCTATCTTTACAATTACAAAAGGAAATAAAAGCAAAAGAAAACAAAAGACAAACTCTTTTTTATAAATTAATGCAAAAAATAAGATAACTATCCATAATTTAATATAAAAATAACTTGCATTTCTAAAAGATTTCCTATAAAATATCGCGTATGTGATTTTAAATCAGGGGATTCCTGATGGATAATCCTTTGTAAACTTTTATTAATATAAACTTAAAGGAGCTAATAAATATGGCAAAAGAAACATACGTAAGAAGTAAGCCACATGTCAACATTGGTACTATTGGCCACGTTGATCATGGTAAAACAACAACTACTGCTGCTATTACAAAATTCTTTGGTGAATTTAAAGCATACGATCAAATCGACGCTGCACCAGAAGAAAAAGCACGTGGTATCACTATTAACACTGCACACGTTGAATACGAAACAGATACAAGACACTATGCACACGTTGACTGCCCAGGGCACGCCGATTATGTTAAAAATATGATCACTGGTGCTGCTCAAATGGACGGTGCTATACTTGTTGTATCTGCTGCTGATGGTCCTATGCCTCAAACTCGTGAACACATTCTTCTTGCTCGCCAAGTTGGTGTTCCTTCAATCGTAGTATTCTTAAACAAGTGTGATATGGTTGATGACGCTGAAATGTTAGAGCTTGTTGAAATGGAAGTTCGTGATTTACTTAACAAATACGGTTTCCCTGGCGATACAACTCCAATAATCAAAGGTTCATCACTTTGTGCATTAGAGGGTAAAAACCCAGAACTTGGTGAAAATGCAATTCGTGCATTATTAAAAGCTGTTGACGAATTCATCCCAACACCTGCACGTCCACTTGATAAACCATTCTTGATGCCAATTGAAGACGTATTCTCAATTTCAGGTCGTGGTACTGTTGTTACAGGTCGTGTAGAAACAGGTATTGTAAAAGTTGGTGACGAAGTTGAAATCGTTGGTATCCGTCCAACAACAAAAACAACTGTTACTGGTGTTGAAATGTTCAGAAAACTTCTTGATGAAGGTGAAGCTGGTGATAACATCGGTGTTCTTCTTCGTGGAACAAAGAAAGAAGAAGTTGAACGTGGTCAAGTTCTTGCAAAACCAGGTACAGTTACACCACACAAGAAATTTGAATGTGAATGCTATATTTTGACTAAAGAAGAAGGTGGAAGACACACAGCATTCTTGTCAAACTATCGTCCACAATTCTATTTCAGAACAACAGACGTGACTGGTTCCGTTATCCTTCCTGATGACGTAAAGATGGTTATGCCTGGCGATAACGTAAAAATGACTGTTGAACTTATTACTCCAGTTGCTATGAGCGAAGGTCTCCGTTTTGCTATCCGTGAAGGTGGTAGAACAGTTGGTGCTGGTGTTGTTTCTAAAATTATAGAGTAAGTTTCTATCATTTTTAGCTAAAATAAAAAGCCGTCCTTCGGGGCGGTTTTTTTATGTTTTTTTTATTTTCTTAAATTTCAAAAACGATAGTCTTTGATCCATCCCCCTAGGAGACAACGGTGGGTGACTGTAAGTTTTAATAAAACTTACTACTGCTGGATTTATTTTGTTTATTTGTTTTTTATTTTAAATAATGTTTATTTTCTTTTTATGAGCCAGCCCGCGGCCCGAATTCTTCGGGCTGGCTCATGGCGAGCTCACTTATTTTTTTCATCTTTTAATTTCTCCCAGTCAGCAAGCGGACGCCCAGGCGCCCAAATTTTTGGGCGTCCGCTAGGAGCTAAAGCTCCCGTTGGCTGACAAAGGTTTATCCTTGAAAGTTTCTCTTCTTTTTTAATAAAGTAAAGTTTCATATTGCGAGTTACCCAACATCCACCTTGCGGGTAGTTCGCTGTACCCTGTTTTTATATTTCTTTTTTTATGAACCGGTCCGCAAGATGAGGGATGTCGCTCATTACTTCGTAATAACTTTTATAGTTTGTAATTATAAAAAAAATCCCCTCGGTGGAGGGGATTTTAATTATCTTCCTGTATTTACATTTGGGAAAAAATCTTTTAATAATTGCTTAGTTTTTTTATCATATTTTTTTCCAGTTTCAGAAGAAGCAAATAAATATTTTCTGTTTGCTAAATAACTGTAAAAGAAACTTTCATTCAATAATATTCTAAAAACATTCATTATACACCCACCCTCATCTTCATAGGAAAACATATTATCAAGAACTCTATTAGGATATTTTAACGATTTGAATATATTAAAAGTATCATTTAATCTTTGTATTTTCATATTATCAGTAACTAAAAACTCATACCTAAGTATACTACTTTCATGTACATCGTTACCCCAACCAACTTCCTCCTTACATATATAAAGCAATCTGCTTAATAATTTATATCTGTTAGGATTAGCTTTATCAAAAAGGTTAGTATAGTCCTTTAAAAGTTTACGATGTTCTTCTGGTATTTTTTCTAAATCACGAATAACCGAATCATCTATATATATTTTACCATCATTATTAACACACTCACGATCTATACGTTTTCTTATTCTTATTGCATCAGAATGTGAAGAATCTGCCATACTTTCTGTAAATCCATAACGATGATAATCCTTTTTAATCTTTTCATATCTTTCTACAGCATCTTTATAAGTAAGATATTTGATTTTTTTGTTGTTGCTATTTACAGTATTCATAATAAAACCTCGTTTGTTATTATATTAAGCAGTTTAAACAAAAAAAAACAGATGTCAATGTTTATTTTGGATTTTTACACCTTCCTTAAATTTCAAAAACGATAGTCTTTGGTCCATCCCCCCATAAAAACTTTTACATCTTGCATATAATCCTGAAATATGTTATTATATAATAAATAAAGGAAAGGAGATATTATGAGTAAAATTCCATTCGATTCAAAACAAACAGACAATATTACAAGAATAAAGAAAGATGATATCAGACTAATTATATACGATGCAAAGTTTGTATTGGATGAATTTTATTATGATAAGCAAATTGCATATATGTCGGATGTCCATCCATATATGTCAGATGTTGAATCAATCGCTAGAGTAAATCCCATAAAAGATATTTATAATTTGATAGAAACTATAAATTTTGCATTAGATAATGTTGGAAATTGGGATAATAATCTTGATAACTATGAGATTGCGGACTTCTATTCTACTCTTTCCGACTTAAAACACGCTTTGAAAAATGCTATGACTCATGCCAAGGAGACTTCTCAGTTTAAGGATAAGTATAAAGATTGGACTGACGCATATCATAAGGATATGGAAACTTCAACATTTAGCCGTGGTCAGGAAAAATTAGAAAATAAAATTAAAAAAGAGGCTAATTGGGCTCCAACCTATCATAAAGGAAAAATCTATTATTCATATTTCACGGAATATCATGGTCAAAATATACCTCTTAAAGATATAGAAAGAGCGGATGGGAAACGAACTCTTTCACCAGCGATGGTTAAAGAAAGAATGGAGATAGGTTTTTAACCGCATTTTCAAAAATCCCCCTCTTAATTGTCGTCCACTAGGACCTAAACTCCCGTTGGCTAACTACAATTTCCAAATTAATAAAAAAATCCCTTAAATAATTTAAGGGATAAAAATAAAATTTTTTTTTAGTTAGAAATTATATCTTATACCAACAGATATATTGTTTGCACTTGCTTTTAATCCTTCTATATTTCCATAGTTTACATACTTATATCCAACATCAAAATCAAAATTTCTATCTAACTCAAATGCAATACCTGCCATAGCTTGATATGTAAATTTTGACTTTGTTGCATCTGCACTAATTTTACCAAGATATGTATCACTTGAATCATATACACTCAAACCAACATCTACGGAATTCACTCCAACACCAATTCCTACACCAAGATAAGGAATAACTATACTTTTCGTAGGAATATCCATAAAAGTATTAACCATAAATGAAGTATTTGTTAAAGTATCTTTTTCTCTTACAATATAAGAAGCATCACTATATTCATATTTAAAATCAACAGAAACTCTTGATAATTCAAACTCAGTTCTTATAGTATTAAAACTAGCTCCATAGCTAACAGAAAAAGAAATTCCATCTTCATTATCATCAGAAACCCCATTATCTATTTTCAAATCTGTATAAGCAAGCTTAGCAGACGCATAAGGTCTAATCATTGCCTCTGATTTACAAGATAACACTGTCAACACAGCAACTGTTAAAATTAAAGCTTTTTGCATTTTTTATTTCCTTTCAAATTCAATTATTAAATATTATGAATAAAATCATATTCGGAAAAATAATACAAATTCAGATACATTATGTCAATAAAAAAAGCCCTCTAAACGGAGGGTTCTTTTAAATATTAAAGACAACAGCTTTTATCTTTCTTTAGTAATAAAATCATCAATTTGATAGATATTAGCAGCATATTGTAAACCATTAAAAGTTCTAAATTGAATTTTTGAACCTTCTTTTATATTTGCAATAGCTACAAAATTCTCAGGCCTATTTTTAAGTTCTATTACTTTTTCAATAGTATCTTTGTTTTCATCTGTATCTACTAAAAATCTAGCACCACCACTATTTGTCTCTATTCTTTCCACTACTGTCCCAGAATATAAGGTTTCGTTTTCGTCATATATATACACTAATAATCCAATAGCAGCTAAAAACATTCCACTTGTAAGAATAGTACCAATAATAGTATCAATAGCATCTTTCATATTATCTGTTTTTTTATTAGTATTTTTATTTTTTTTCATAATAAACTCCTATTATTTATCTTTACTTTTAAATTGCATGTTATAAAGTTTTGCATACTCACCATTCTTTTTAAGAAGTTCAGAATGATTTCCAGCCTCAACAATCTCACCCTTTTCAATAACATAAATCATATCAGCATTCTTAATTGTTGAAAGTCTATGTGCGATAACAATAGTAGTTCTGTTTTTCATAAGATTATCAAGAGCCGTTTGCACCTCAAATTCCGATTCTGTATCAAGGGCAGAAGTCGCCTCATCAAGTAAAAGTATAGGAGCATTCTTTATAATCGCACGAGCAATGGAAATCCTTTGCTTCTGTCCACCAGAAAGCCTTACACCCTTTTCACCAATCTTCGTTTCATACCCTGCACTCATTGCCGTAATAAAATCATAAGCATTCGCACTCTTTGATGCAGAGATAATCTCTTCCTCAGATACATTTTCATATTCCTTTTCACCCTTACCATAGGCAATATTATTCTTTATTGTATCATCAAAAAGTATCACTTCCTGACTTACAAGAGAAATATTTTCACGCAAAGATTTTTGAGTATATTTATTAATATTCACTCCATCAATTAAAATCTCACCACCTGTTACTTCAAAAAATCTTGGTATCAAATTTACAATAGTTGTTTTACCACCACCACTTGCACCAACAAGAGCAACCGTTTTACCACTTGGTATTTTCATATTCAAATTTTTAACAACAGACTTTCCTGATTCATATTCAAACGAAACATTTTTAAATTCAATATCACCCTTTACATCTTTAAGCTCTATCGCACCATCTACATCTTTAATAACAGGCTTTGTATCAATAATTTCGTAAACCCTTTCCGCACTTACAAGAGCAGTTTGAAGTTGCACACGGAAATGAAGCAAAGATTTCAATGGCTTATAAACAGACACCCACGCACCCAAAAATGTTACAAATCCACCAGTTGTAAGATAGCCATTTGCTATTTGCCAACCACCAAATATTATAATTCCCGACATAACAAATCCAGATAATGTTTCAATCACTGGTGTAGTCATACTTGTGGTTTTTACAGATTTCATTTGAAGATTAAACATAATATCCAAGAGCTTTTTTATACGCTTTGCTTCAAACTTTTCCATACAATAAGATTTTATAATCTTAACACTTTGAAACGATTCCGAAAGCATACTTATAAAATTAGCACCTGTTTGTGTAGATTTAGTCGCAATACTCTTTGTTTTCCTTACTATAATAGAAATAGCAATCGCACCAATTGGGAAAAACACAAAAATAACTAAACACATTTTCCATGAATAATAAATCATCAAAGAAAACATCGCAATACAAGTAATTAAATCTTTAAATATAGTAGTAATAAAGTTAATCGCAATATTTGTAATAGAATTACAATCATTTATTATACGAGACAACATTTGCCCACTTGAAGTTTTATTAAAATAACTCATATCAAGTGTCATTAAATGAGAAAACACCCTTTGCTGAATTGATTGCACAGTCCTAGTACTTATATGAGAAAGTATCAAAGTTTGGAAAAAATAAAACCAACCCTTCATAAAATAAAGACCTATTATTTGAAAACATAAAATAATAAGCACATTACTATTTCTATCAATAAAACCTTTATCAAATATAGGTTTCAAAAGAGAAACGGAAAATGCCTCCGTTCCCGCAGTCAAGGTTGTTAAAATTAACGCACCTATCAACGCCCATATATATTTTTTTGTATGTTCACGCCAAATACGACGAAGTATTTTTATATTTAATTTTGCTTTATCTTTTGCCATTATTTTTTCTTTTCTTCTTTTTGTTTAACTTTTCTATCAGTAAATGGAAGAGTAGATTCTCTTTCTATCCTATTTTTAACAACATCAACCTTTTTAGTCAACTTTATTTTTTTACCATTAACTATTGCACGAACTTCATCACCAGTCAAGGTTTCATATTCAAGCAACGCTTTTGCAAGCTTTTCAAGTTTTGCTTTATTCTTTGTTATAGTTGATTTTGCAAGCTTATATCCCTCATCTATCATTCTTTTCACTTCTAAATCAATTTCACGCGATGTTTCTTCGGAAATAGGATATTTCTCCCTTTCACCATAATAAACTGTCCCAATCTTAGGCGACAATCCCCAAAATACAACAGAATTTCTTGCATACTTAGTCGCCGCTTGTATATCAGAAGATGCCCCAGTTGTAATTTTATCCTTACCAAAGAAAGTTTCCTCACTGATTCGCCCTGCAAGAGCCACCGCAATATTAGAACGAATTTCAGTAATATTCACACTCACCTTATCCCTTTCTGGAAGTTGTTGCACAAGTCCCAAAGCTTGCCCACGAGGTATTATTGTAGCCTTATGTATAGGGTCCACCTCAGGAAGAAGCACAGAACAAAGTGCATGCCCTGCCTCATGATAAGCAGTATTTTTAAGTTCCTCTGGTGACATAGTTTTTGATTTATGCTCCAATCCCATAAGGATTTTATCCCTTGCATATTCAAAATCTTCCTGTGATATTTTCTTTTTATTTTTTCTTGCTGCAATAATTGCCGCCTCATTTACAAGGTTAGCAAGCTCCGCTCCACTAAACCCAGGTGTTCCACGAGCCACAGAAACAACATCAACATCGGATAATATATTTACCTTACTAATATACTTTTTAAGTATTGCTTCACGCCCCTTTAAATCAGGCAAATCAATATACACTTGCCTATCAAATCTTCCTGGACGAAGAAGAGCATCATCCAAAACATCAACACGATTCGTTGCTGCAATTATTATTATTCCAGTATTAGTTTCAAACCCATCCATTTCAACAAGCAATTGATTAAGAGTTTGTTCTCTTTCATCATTTCCACCACCATATCCAGAACCACGATGACGACCAACTGCATCAATTTCATCAATAAATACAAGACAAGGCGCAGACTTTTTTGCCTGTTCAAACAAAGCTCTTACTCGGCTTGCACCAACACCGACAAACATTTCAACAAATTCAGAACCACTTGTAGAAAAGAATGGAACTCCAGCCTCCCCTGCAATAGCCTTTGCAAGTAAAGTCTTTCCTGTTCCAGGAGCACCAACCAATAAAACTCCCTTTGGTATTTTCGCTCCAAGTCGTGAATACTTTGTTGGATCCGAAAGGAAATCTACAATCTCCGCAACCTCTTGCTTTGCTTCATCAGCACCAAGCACATCAGAAAATCTGACTTTTTGCATATCTGATGTAAACATTTTAATATTTGATTTTCCAAGACTAAATTTATCACTTTTTAAACTTCTAAAAAGAAGGACAAGAACAATAATCCATAAAAATGTCGCAAAAACTCTCACAATTTCAAGAAAACTAAATTCAAAAGGCGCCTCAATTTTTATCTCCGTTGGTATTTGTTTTTCCTCTAATATTTCAAGAAGTCGTGGATAAAAAAGCACCTTTGATGTAAATTTTTGAGATTCTTTCTTTTCATCTTTTTTACCAGACTTTTCATCCCCCTTTGATTTCAAAGTTCCCTCAACAACATCACCCTTTATAACAATAGATTCTAATTCACCCTTTTTTGCCTTAGCCACAAAATCAGAAAATTTTATCTCATTCTGCTTTTTTTCAATTTTATCATTAGGTGATTCGGTTATAAGGTTAAAAAACAAAATAATCAAAGCAAAAACATATATATATTTCCAATATTTTCCCATTTTTATTTCCTTAATTTAAATGTTTTTAAATAAGACAAGTTTATATTATAAATTTATTTTTTACCAGCAGTTTTTTTATACCTAGATTTTTCTTTTTCAATAAAAATCATACCATCTTTTTTTGTTGAAATTTTCAAATTTGAAAGTGTTGCCCCATTCCCCAAAGTTTGATTTACAATTTTATCATAAAGATTCTTTAAATTCTCAAATCTTGCAGGATAAGATTTATAGGATAATTCTTGAATAATTTTTGAAATTGCTCTTATTACAACCTCCTCTGGATAGATAGCAAACAATTTTGGCGAAAGCATAATAGATTCTTTTTCCTTTTTAACAGTTGATTTAAAAATGAAATCATTCACAAAAAAATCAATCGCCTCTCTTGCCCTTCTCATATTTTCAAGAGTATTCGCAATTCTTTCATTTGAAAGCTCCAATGTATCAGTAAGTTTTTTAAGCTTTCTTATTCTAACACGCTTATATTTATTATCTTTATTTGATGGATCTTCCACCCATTTTTGACGATTCGTTTTAAGATACACCTTTATCTCAGCCTTTGAATAACAAAGCATAGGACGAACAATACTCAAATCACCCCTTACTTGAATCTTTGGCATTCCACAAAGTCCATAAACCCCACTTCCCCGTGAAAGGTTAAGGAAAAAAGTTTCCGTCTGCTCATCCGCATTATGCGCCACAAACAAACACTTAACATCATTTTTATGACAATAATCAAAAAGCATTTTATAACGATAATTTCTTGCCACCGCCTCTATGTTAGAAGTAGGAATTTCACCAGTATAAGTCAGAATATGATGCTCTATACCATACTTTTCTAACCACTTATGAACCTTCAAAGCCTCACGTGCAGAATTTTTTCTTAAATTATGATCAACAGTCAAGGCAACCATTTTTACATTATTCAACTTTGCCCAATTATGACTTAACAAAGTCATTGCAAGACTATCTGAACCACCAGACACCGCCACCACAATTTTCCTTGGATAATTTTTTAAAATACTATCTAAATTCTTATTAAATAATTCTTGTGTTATCATAATATTTTATTATTTAGAAGGAGATACAAACATTATCATCTGTCTTCCTTCCATCAAAGGTTCCTTGTCAACTTTTATAATATCGCCAAGTTCTTCCTTTATACGATTAAGAAGGGAAAGCCCAGATTCTTGATTTGTAATTTCACGACCTTTAAATCTAACAGAAAATTTAACCTTATCACCATCTTCAATAAAACGTTTAGCAGCCTTCATCTTAACTTGAAAATCATGAACATCAATATTAGGACGAATTTTAAGCTCCTTTGTTTCAAAAACTCTCTGATTAGATTTTGCTTCTTTTAATTTTTTCTGTTCTTCATATTTCCATTTTCCATAATCCATAATTTTACAAACAGGAGGATTAGATTGAGGGGCAATTTCCAAAAGATCAAGACCCGCTTCACGAGCCATATCAAGAGCCTCATTAATAGAAACTATACCAACATTTCCACCATCTGCTCCGATAAGCCTTACTTCTCTTGCACGAATTTTTTCATTAACATTTAATGAAATTGAATTATCTTTATTTGCCAAACATATACTCCTTTTAAATTATTATTATGGAGGTCGGTACCGGAATCGAACCAGTGTACAAGGATTTGCAGTCCTCTGCATAGCCTCTCTGCCAACCGACCATAGAGGGCATTATAAACAAATAAATTTTAAATTGCAATATATTTATTAGTTGAAAGAAATCCATTTTTAAGATATATTATTTTAAGTATAAAACTTTAAAAAGGAGAAAAAATGAAACTATCAAACAAAAAAATTTCTGTAAGTGTTTTTTGTGGTGCACAAAAAGGAAAAACAAAAGATTATTATGAATTGGCACATAAGACTGGCGAACTTCTTGCAAAAAATAAAATGCGACTTGTTTATGGTGCTGGTGGAACAGGTTTGATGGGTGCCGTTGCATATGGCGTTCTTGATAATGGCGGTGCAATTTACGGTGTCACAACAAAAGTAATCGCCGCATTTGAAGAACCAATCAAAGGAACAAAAACTAAAATCGTTTGCGATATTCAAAAAAGGAAAAGAACCTTTATTGATAACTCCGACGCTTTCATCGTTCTTCCTGGTGGTTTTGGAACTTTTGATGAATTATTTGATTTATTGGTTGGAAAAGAAATCATTAATAAACATGGTCAAGTTGTTCCAAACAGCACACTTTCAGAAACAAGACCTATAATTCTTGTTAATCATAAAAACTTTTTCAAACCATTTGAGGCTTTAACTGACGCCCTTATTAAGACAGGATTCATATCAAAAGATCATAAAAAAATGTATGAAATGGTTTCCACACCAGAGGAGGCAATTAAACTCATAAAAAAATCTGTAAAAAAATAATATAAGAAACTATTGATTTTTAAGAATAAAGATTATATTATTTAAACAGTCTGTATAAAAAACAGTTCTTTAACTATAACAAAATAGGGGTTATAAATGAAAATAAATAAACTACTTACATTACTATCATTGGTAATATTGGGTGCATGTTCCTCTACTTCTGACACACTATTCGGTGATGAAAAGAAACCAGAGGCAAAGCAAACAGCTTCATTTGATGGCACATTTATGAAAAATAAAATTGCCAATTTCAAATCAGAGCAAGAACAACTAAAAGCATTAGTTGACTCAAGAAAAACAACTCTTCAAGAAATGAGAAATGAAACAAACACAGCTGTATCTGATTACAGAAGTGCCGTTTCACAAATCAATTCAAAATTGCAACTTGGCACAACTCCTGGAAATCCTGAACTTATGGATGAATGGAAAGATGCACGTGCAAAACTTGAAAAAATCAATAACATCGCTTTTGATATAAAAAGACTTGTTGCAGATGTAGAATCTGATCAATCAATGGTTGACTATATGGTTGGCTCTATCCAAGCATCATACAAAATCCGTGGTGCAACAGAAGACGATCATAAACAATTAAAGGCTATTGAAGAAGAAGCAAAACAAATTGGCTCAAACATTTCAATTTTTGCTCGCCAATTAAATCAAGAAGCTGAAAGACAACAAGCTTATGTTGATAACGAAAAATACAGCCTAAACGATGTTGCTCTTAACATCAAAAATGGTAAACTTTATGGAACTTCATCATCAACTGACTTCTTCGCAAATGGCGGATCAATGTTTTCAAGTGATGAATCTTATGAAGCATTCATAAACGAAACAGCACAAGATTACGGTATGCAACAACGTGCTCCACAATCTCGTCGTCCTGCACAACGTTCACCAATGATGGTAGGAAACAGAGATGAAGTAGCACTTCGCCCTGCTCGTGCAACTTCTACACCAGTTGATATTGCACCTATCGCAAAATCAACACGTCCTATTATAACAGTAAAGTTTGATAAAGCTTCTGTTGATTTCGCAGAACCTTTATATCAATCTTTAAGCCGTGTATTGGAAAGAAACCCATCTGCTACATTTGAAGTATCTGGCGTTGCTCCACAAGGAAAATCAAACGGCTCTATTAAAAAGAATGTAAAGGACGTTATGACAACCCTAACAGAAATGGGACTTCCTGCATCAAGAGTTGCTTTGACAATGAGAACTGATGATGTAGAATTTGATGAAGTTCGCATTTACGAAAAATAATTATATATCTTTTATTAAAAGGCTCCCTCTTTTGGGAGCTTTTTTTATTCCTAAAAATTCTATTTACTTTTCTTTTACACTCCTTTAAAATTAAATAAAAAAATAAAAGAAAGGATTATAAAATTATGATAATATTTAATGATGAGAACGATAAAAGAGAACAAGAGATATTTGAATACACTGAAAATTGGTCTCCTAAAGATAAAAAATCCAAAAGTTCGTCACAATCTCAAAATAATACATATTTAACCATTGAAGATGTAAGAGAAAAGCTTAATTCCACAAAAGATACATTCTACATCTGTTTTGATGATATTTCCAACGATATTGAAGAAAAATTAAGATTTTTATATCAAATAGATACTCAATCCACCAGTAAGACAACAGAAAAATTATCACAATTACCAGATGAAGATGTTAAATTTTTAAATAATTTTGTTAATCTTTTTGATAAAGATAATCCTGACAGATATAAATTATTAAGAAGATTGATTTATATTTATGAAAATGAAGTCAGAGATTATGACAACCATACAAAAATACCTGTTTCTCAAAATAAAAAGCTGTTAGAAAAATCTTTTGATATATTCAAATCATTGGAAAATTCAGACATCTTTCTTAATAAGATATTCGCATATGAAAAAGAAGGGACAAAACGATATATATATGGTGCTCCTGTAAGTGATATATTATTAAACGAACATACCCTACTTTCATTCTTATTAGATTATCTTAAATCAGAAAATACAGAAAATAATCAAATAATTAAAAACTTTTTCCCAAATATAAATAACCAAAGATAACAAAAACCTCCCAGAAGGGAGCTTTTTTTTATTTGCATATACTCCTAAAATATGATATATTGTGTGTGTATAATCAACAATAAAAGAAAGGAAAAATAATGATTAAACAAAGTAATAAAGTAGTCTTGGGGGGGGGTAATTCTATCATTATTTATTTCCCTTAATACAGCAAATTCTAAAACTTCAAGAAGACGAAACGCAACTTCCACTCCTCAAAACTCAATAGCATCAAATACAGAAAATAAATCAGAATCTCCATACGCAATGAATCCATCTATTGGTGGCAAAATTGTTAATTGTCCTATGGCAAACGCAGAATATACAAATGATATTTTCATTAAATATTCCGCAGGAAGAACTGTGTCTATCAAACTAGATGATAGCATCCCTCTTAATACTGTTATAGATAAAGAAAGACTAAAATATTTCAATGATTTATATAACAGTGATGTCTATTTTTACCTTTCAGGTGCAAATAAGTCCAATATTGGTTTTATAGAATGTAATGATACAATAGGCGTTTCTGCAAATGGTCAGGAAGTAGTTGCTCTTAATTACAATAATATTGATACATATTGTATAAAATCAAATGAATATGAAGATAATCTTGTAATACATACAGTGCCCTATGGTTATATAAAAGTTATTGGTGGTAATAATGTATTTTGTAGTATGAATTCAGATAAACACCCTTCTATCCAATGGTCTACTCTTGATGTCCTTACTGATACTGTTAATAATTCTACTCAAATGAAAAAAATAAAAGAAGTCTGTGGTAATCTTGATGTAGATGAACTTGAAAAAGTATATAAAATGACCGTTGCATCTTCTGTGACTTCTGGTATAGGAACCGTTGGCTCTATTGCAAGCACTGTAACTTCTGCTATCTCAAACAATGAACAGAAAAAAGATGATTCCAATGATAAAAAAGTAAATGGACTAAACCTTGCAACTACAATATCTTCTGCCGTTGGTGGAGTTGCAAGTGGAGCGGGAACCGTGACCTCTGGTATAGCAGCAAGCAAGCTTAAAAAGATTATTAGTGATATTAAGGCTTGTAGAGATGCAATAAATAAACTTCAATAAACCAAGCCCCAAATCGCAGGGCTTTTTTTTAATCTATTTTCCTACAACTTTAATAATTATTTCATCAAACAATCCCAAATAAAAAAAAGAAGATAGCTTTTACACTATCTTCTTTCTCACTAACATAAAGTTTATACTATTATAGACCAGGAAGTGTCAAATCTGTTTCCACAGCTTTTGCTTCCATATTCTGAGCTTCAATCTCTTGGTCTTGTGCTTTTGCAATCGCCTTTATTCTGTTGATATAAGCACCAGTTCCTGCTGGAATAAGTCTTCCAACAATAACATTTTCCTTCAAACCAGTCAACATATCCTCACGACCAGCAATCGCTGATTCAATAAGAACTTTTGTAGTTTCTTGGAAAGATGCAGCAGAAATAAATGAACGAGTTTGCAAACTTGCCTTTGTAATACCAAGAAGATAAGGACGACTTACCGCAGGTTTTCCACCTACTTCTATTGCCTTCTTGTTTTCTTCAATCAAATCTTCCTCATCAACATATTCACCATTAACAAAGGTTGTAGCACCAGCATCAATGATTTCATTCTTACGAAGCATTTGACGAACAATCACTTCTATATGCTTATCATTGATTTCCACACCTTGAAGTCTATAAACACCTTGGATTTCACTAACAAGATATTTTGCCAACTCCTCAACACCAAAGATACGCAATATATCATGAGGAGCAACTTTACCTTCGGTAATCTTATCACCCTTCTTTACTATATCACCATCTTGAACATTAAGAGCGGTTGTTTTTGAAATAAGATATTCAACTTCTTCGCTTTCATCATTTGGAACAATCGCAATTTTGTATTTAGATTTGTAATCTTCTTTAAATACAATAGTTCCATCTTTTTCAGCAATAAGAGCAGCATCCTTTGGACGTCTTGCTTCAAAAAGTTCAGCAACACGAGGAAGACCACCAGTAATATCCTTTGTCTTGCTATCTTCACGAGGAATATACGCAATAATATCACCAGCTTGCACTTCATCACCATTGTTTGAAGAAAGCACAGTTCCCGTTGAAATAATATATCTTGCAACAGAACCACTTGAAAGAACTAAGTTATTGCCCTTTTCATCAAGGATAAAGATAGATGGATTTAAATCCTTCTTTTTAAGTCCAGTCTTCCAATCAACAACAACCTTTGATGAAATACCAGTTGACTCATCTTTAACCTCAGAAACGGAAACACCATCAATCAAATCAACAAAGTTAAGTTTACCAGAAACTTCTGTGATAATAGGTCTGATGTATGGGTTCCATTCAGCAACCTTTTGTCCCTTTGAAACTTTATCCCCTTCAAGAGCATAAAGCTTTGTTCCATAAGGCATCTTTTGACGGTTAATTTCTTTACCAGTAGAATCTACGAAAATAAGTTCTGCATTACGTGTCATAACAATGTTATCACCAGCGGAATTTTTCACATAAGATGTGTTTTCAAATTTAATTGAAGCATCGTATGGAGATTCAATAGATGACTTTTCAACACCCTTTTGTGCAGCACCACCGATATGGAAAGTTCTCATGGTAAGCTGTGTTCCAGGTTCACCAATTGATTGTGCAGCAATAATACCAACTGCTTCACCAACATTAACCATATTTCCACGAGCCAAATCACGACCATAACACTTTGCACAAATACCATGTTTTGCTTCACAAGTAAGAACTGAACGGATTTTAACTGATTCAATACCAGCAGCTTCAATCTTCTTAATATCTTCTTCGGTTATTTGATTATTTCTTGAAACAATCACTTCACCATTATGAGTAATAATATCTTCTGCTGCAATACGTCCTAAAATACGTTCTGCAAGAGATTCAACAACATTACCACCATCAACAACAGCAGATACAGAAATTGAACGATCTGTTCCACAATCTTCCATTGTGATAATCGCATCTTGTGAAACATCAACCAATCTTCTTGTCAAATAACCAGCATTCGCAGTTTTAAGAGCGGTATCAGCCAATCCCTTTCTTGCACCGTGGGTAGAATTAAAGTATTCAGCCACAGTCAAACCTTCTTTAAAGTTTGAAATAATAGGTGTTTCAATAATCTCACCATTAGGTTTAGCCATCAATCCACGCATACCAGCAAGTTGCTTAACTTGGGCCTTAGAACCACGAGCACCACTGTTTGCCATCATATAGATAGGATTTTGAGGTTTTCCAACTTCTTGATTAGAAAGAACCTTCATCATTTCATTTGCAACTACTTCGGAACAATTTGCCCAAGCATCAACAACCTTGTTGTATTTTTCTTTTGAAGTAATAAGACCGTCTTGATATTGTTTTTCAAATTCAATAACTTTCTTTTCTGTATCTTCAATAAGCTTTTTCTTGCTATCTGGAACAACAATGTTGTCTTTACCAAATGAAATACCTGAATACATAGCGTTCTTATAACCAAGATCCATAATTTTATCAGCAAATAAAACTGTTTCTTTTTGACCGCAGTTTTTATAAATCGCACCAAAAAGTTCACCAATCTTTTTCTTTGTCATTTGTTGATTAACTAAATCAAAAGATACACCTTTTGCCTTTGGCACAATTTCATAAATCAATACACGACCAGCAGTAGTATCAACAACCTTGTTTTCAAGTTCGCCAGCTTCATTTACAACTTGGATTCTTGCTTTAATCTTTGCATGCATATCAAGTTTTTTAGATGCAAGTGCAAGTTTGATTTCATCCAATGAGCCAAGAACCATACCTTCACCTTTTGCCTTTTCTATTTCAATAGACATATAGTAAATACCCAAAACGATATCCTGGTTAGGTGTGATAATAGGCTTACCATTAGCAGGATGCAAGATGTTGTTTGTTGACATCATCAAAACACGTGCTTCAAGTTGAGCTTCTAATGAAAGTGGAACGTGAACAGCCATTTGGTCACCGTCGAAGTCCGCATTAAATGCAGTACATACAAGTGGGTGAAGTCTGATAGCTTTACCTTCTATAAGAACTGGTTCAAATGCTTGTATAGAAAGTCGGTGAAGAGAAGGCGCACGGTTCAAAAGAACTGGATGTTCCTTAATAACCTCTTCCAAAATATCCCATACAATAGGAAGTTCCTTATCTACCATCTTCTTTGCAGATTTAATGGTATTTGCGTGTCCATAGAACTCCAACTTTGAATAAATAAATGGTTTGAAAAGTTCCAATGCCATACGTTTAGGAAGTCCGCATTGATGTAATTTCAACATAGGACCAGAAACGATAACTGAACGACCAGAATAGTCAACACGTTTTCCAAGAAGGTTTTGACGGAAACGACCTGATTTACCTTTAAGCATATCTGCCAAAGATTTAAGAGGTCTTCTGTTACTTGCAACAACTGGTCTTGGACGACGAGAGTTATCAAACAAGCTGTCAACCGCTTCTTGCAACATTCTCTTTTCATTTCTTATAATGATTTCAGGAGCTTTAAGTTCCATCAATCTTTTAAGTCTATTATTTCTGTTAATAACACGACGATATAAATCATTCAAATCCGCAGTCGCAAATCTTCCACCATCAAGAGCAACAAGTGGACGAAGTTCTGGTGGAATAACTGGAATAACATCCATAATCATCCATTCTGGTTTTGAACCTGATTCAAGGAATGCTTCTATGATTTTAAGTCTTTGAATAACCTTTTTACGTGCTATATCAAACTTTAAATCTTTAAGTTCAAAACGAAGCTTTTCTGCCTCTTCCTTTAAATCAACAGATGCGAGCATTTCTTTTAATGCTTCTGCACCAATACCAGCCCTAAAACTATCTTGACCATATTCTTCAATATAACGTTGATAATCATCTTCGGTTAAAAGTTCGTGCATTTTAAGAGGAGTAAGTCCTGGTTCAATAACTATATAGTTATCAAAGTAAAGAACTTTTTCCAACTTTTTAAGTGGCATATCCAAAAGCACACCCATTTTTGATGGAAGAGATTTCAAAAACCAAATATGAGCCACAGGACTTGCAAGTTCAATATGTCCCATTCTTTCACGTCTAACTTTTGAAAGGGTCACTTCCACACCGCACTTTTCACAAATAACACCACGATATTTTATACGTTTATATTTACCGCAAAGACATTCGTAATCCTTAACTGGACCAAATATTTTTGCACAGAAAAGTCCATCCTTTTCAGGTTTGAAAGTTCTGTAATTTATAGTTTCAGTTTTCTTCACTTCACCATAAGACCAAGAACGAATTTGTTCAGGAGATGCCACAGAGATTTTAAGTTTGCTAAAGCTATCTTCTGGGACTACATTATTAAAAGCTTTTTGAATTTCGTTATTCATTATAGTTTCTCCTATTTATTATTTTTTCATTTCCAAGTTAAGACCAAGTGATTTGATTTCTTTAACCAAAACATTGAAACTTTCTGGTGTTCCATATTCAAAGTCATAGTTTCCACGAACAATAGATTCGTAAACCTTTGTTCTTCCAGAAACGTCATCTGACTTCACAGTCAACATTTCTTGTAAAGTATATGCCGCACCGAATGCCTCCAATGCCCACACTTCCATTTCACCAAATCTTTGACCACCGAATTGAGCTTTACCACCCAAAGGTTGTTGTGTAACCAAAGAGTAAGGTCCAACAGAACGAGCATGGATTTTTTCATCAACCAAGTGATGAAGTTTTAACATATACATATAACCAACTGTCACAGGACAATCAAACTTTTCACCAGTTTCACCGTTGTAAAGTTCAACTTGACCAGAAGAATCAAGTCCTGCCTCAGTCAAAAGTTCAGAAATATCAGATTCCTTTGCACCATCAAATACTGGGGTAGCCATAGGCACACCATCAGAAATTGAATTTGCATAAGATTTAATTTCTTCATCTGTAAAGTCTTTAAGTTCTCTATCATAAATTTCTTTACCATAGATTTTTTCTAACTTCTTTCTTATATCAGCTACATTAAGTTCCTTGTTATAAACGCGTTCCATCATTTGACCAATTTGAACGCCAAGACCCTTTGCAGCCCAACCAAGATGAGTTTCCAAAATCTGACCAACATTCATACGGCTTGGCACACCAAGAGGATTTAATACTATATCCACAGGAGTCCCATCTGCTTGATAAGGCATATCTTCAACTGGAACAACCCTTGAAACAATACCCTTGTTTCCATGACGTCCAGCCATCTTATCACCAATTTGAAGTTTTCTTTTAACAGCAATAAATACCTTTACAACCTTTAATACACCAGGAAGAAGGTCATTACCTTGTTTAACTTTTTCAATCTTGTCATCAAACTTTGCATCTGTCTTTTGTAAAACTTCTTCAAATTCAGAAATCATTGAAAGCAATGCTTCTTGTGATTTTTCATTTTCAAGCTTTACTTTTGCAAGCTTAGAAGATGGAATACCAGCCAAATCAGAAGCCTTTAATGTAGCACCCTTTGATGCAACATCCTTTGGTGCTTCGGCAACAACTTTACCGTCAAGGAATGTTTTCAACTTTTCATTGAAACCAAGCTCCAAAATTTGCTTTTCATCATTTCTATCTTTGTTAAGTTTTTCAATTTCCATATATTCAATAGAAAGCGCACGTTCATCTTTTTGAATACCACGACGGAAGAACATACGAACATCCAAAACTGTTCCTTCTGTTCCAGGTGGAACTCTTAATGAAGTATCACGAACCTCGGTTGCCTTTTCACCAAATATTGCACGAAGAAGTTTTTCTTCTGGTGTCACAGGAGTTTCACCCTTTGGTGTAACTTTACCAACCAAAATATCGCCAGCTTTTACATGGGCACCAATATGAATAACACCAGTTTCATCCAAGTTTTTCAATGCTTCCGCACCAACATTTGGAATATCACGGGTAATTTCTTCTGGGCCCAACTTTGTATCACGTGCAGTTTCTTCAAATTCAGCAATATGAACAGAAGTAAACACATCGTCCTTTACAATCTTTTCACTTATAACGATAGCGTCTTCGTAGTTATAACCTTGCCAAGGCATAAATGCAACACGCACATTTCTACCAAGAGCCAATTCACCCATATCTGTACATGGACCATCGGCAATTATATCACCTGCCTTAACCTTATCACCAACATTTACAATAGGTTTTTGGTTGATACAAGTATCTTGGTTTGACCTTGCATATTTTTGAAGTCTGTAAATATCAACACCAGTTGCTGATTTTGATTTTTTACCAGTCGCCTGAATAACAATTCTTGAACCATCAACTTGTGTAACTATACCATCATTTTCCGCTTGTATAGTAGCCTTAGAGTCAGTTGCAACACGATATTCCATACCAGTTCCAACGAATGGAGCTTCTGACTTTACAAGTGGCACAGCTTGACGTTGCATGTTTGAACCCATCAACGCACGGTTAGCATCGTCGTTTTCAAGGAAAGGTATCAAAGCAGCAGCCACAGAAACAAGTTGCTTTGGTGAAACGTCCATCAAAGTAATTTCACTTGCAGGAAGCAACACAAACTCACCATCTTTACGGCAACTTACTAAATCCTCTGCAAAACTTCCATCTTTGTTTAAAACAGAGTTTGCTTGAGCAATGATATATTTATTTTCTTCCATCGCAGAAACATAAATAATTTCATCTGTAACCTTACCGTCAACAACTTTTCTATATGGTGTTTCAATGAAACCATATTTATTTATCACAGCATAAGATGCAAGTGAGTTAATAAGACCGATGTTTTGACCTTCTGGTGTTTCAATAGGACAAATACGTCCATAATGTGTAGGATGAACGTCTCGAACTTCAAATCCAGCACGTTCCCTTGTCAATCCACCAGGACCAAGTGCAGACAATCTTCTTTTATGTGTGATTTCAGAAAGAGGATTGTTTTGATCCATAAATTGTGAAAGTTGAGAAGAACCCAAGAATTCTTTCACAGCAGAAAGCACAGGTCTTGCATTAACTAAATCTTGTGGCATAACAGAATCAATTTGAGCAGAAGACATTTTCTCCCTTATTGCTCTTTCCATTCTAACAATACCAATTCTGTATTGATTTTCAAGAAGTTCACCAACCGCACGAATACGTCTGTTGGAAAGGTTATCAATATCATCAATTTCACCTTTACCATCTCTTAAATCAACCAAGTATTTAATAACTTTGATAACATCATCACGGCGAAGGATTGTTAAACCCTCTGGTGCATCTTCAAATGAAATATCAAGTCTTGTATTTAATTTAAATCTTCCAACTGATGATAAATCATAAAAGTCTCTATCAAAGAACATCTTAAAGAACATACTTTCAGCAGATGATACTGTAGGAGGTTCACCAGGACGCATTACTTGATAAATATCAAACAAAGCTTCTTCACGAGTTTTATTTTTATCAACAACCAAAGTATTTCTGATATGTGGACCAACTGTCACATTATCAATATAAAGAACGGAAATTTCTTTTATTTTTGCATCCGCAAGTTTTGAAATAATTTCGGCATCAATTTCTTGGCCAGCTTCTGCAATAACTTCAAATGTTTCCATATCCAATATATCATCAGACAAATACATACCAGCAGTAGCAAGTTGTTCATCTGTAATATAAAGTTCGGTCAAACCACCTTCTGCTAATTTTTTTGCATTACGAGGAGAAATTTTTGCTCCTTGTGCAAGAACCACTTCACCATTTTTTGCATTAACTAAATCGTATGCAAATTTAACACTTTTTGTGATAAGTGAAGCATCAAAAGGTTTCTTCCAACCATTTTTAAATTTTGTAAGTTTTTCTTCACGATAGAAAAGTTTAAGTATTTCATTTGATGACATACCAACCTTTTCAACTGCTTCTGGATTTTTACCTTCTGCTATTGCTTTTTCAACAGCCATTTCAGTTTCATCATTATAAAAAGATGATAACAAAGATGTAACTGGAATTTTACGTTTTTTATCAATTCTGACATAAAGAATATCTTTTGCATCAAATTCAAAATCTAACCAAAAACCACGTGAAGGAATAATTTTTGCACTAAACAATAATTTACCACTTGCATGAGTTTTACCTTCATCATGTGTAAAGAATGCACCAGGAGAACGTTGCATTTGTGAAACGAACACACGCTCTGTTCCATTAAATATTAATGTACCTTTGTCTGTCATAAGAGGTACTTCACCCATAAAGATTTCTTGCTCTTTAACATCTTTTATGGATTTTTTTCCTTCATCATCTATATCCCAAATGATAAGTCTTAATGTCACACGAAGAGGAGCAGCGAATGTAAGTCCACGACGAAGACATTCTTCTGCATCATATTTAGGAGCATCAAACTCATATTTAACAAATTCTAAATCAACAAGTCCTGAAAAATCATGTATAGGAAATACAGATTTGAAAACGGCTTGTATACCAACATCTTTTCTTTCTTCGGGTTTTTCTTCTAATTGAAGGAAACTTTTATAAGATTCTTCTTGAATTTTAATAAGATTTGGAACATCAATAGGAGCTTTAATTTTACCAAAGTCTTTTCTGATTCTTTTATAAGCATTAAACATATTTTTATCCTTTTTTGTTTTTTGGCTTGAACCTTAAAAGTTTATCATCTTTTTAAAGTCTCAAATTAACTTTTTTCGCTTTTTTAAATACTACAATCGGCAAAGAATCCGAAAGGGAGGAAGAAGAAAAGCTAATCTTCAACCTCCACCAATAATATATAATTAGAACTTATTTAAGTTCAACAGTTGCACCAGCACCTTCTAATTTTGCTTTCATTTCTTCAGCAGCTGTTTTAGCAACACCTTCTTTAATTGTCTTTGGTGCACCATCAACTAAGTCTTTTGCATCTTTTAAACCAAGTCCAGTGATTTCACGAACTTCTTTAATAACTGCAATCTTGTTTCCACCAGCTGATGTAAGAACAACATCAAATTCTGATTTTTCTTCTGCTGCACCGCCTGCTGCTGCACCACCTGCCATTACAACAGGAGCTGCGGCACTAACGCCCCAACGTTCTTCTAATTTTTTTGAAAGCTCTGCTGCTTCCATAACTGTTAATTGGTCAAGTTCACTCATAATTTTTTCTAAATCTGCCATTTTTTTTATCCTTTTTTTTAAATGGTTAATATTATTTTTTTTATTTTAAGCTGCTTCTTTTTCAGAATAAGCTTTGAAAACTCTTGCAAGATTTCCAGCAGGAGCAGAAAGAACAGCACAAATCTTAGCCCTAGCTTCATCAAGAGATGGAAGCATAGCAACTGATTTAACACCAGCAACATCCAAGATTTCTTTGCCCATTGCACCACCAAGTATTTCAACCTTGTCATTTCCCTTTGCAAAATTAAAAATAACTTTTGCAGAAGATACAGGATCTTTTGAAAATGCTATCAATGTTGAACCTTTGAAAAGTGGAGCTAGTCCTTCAAAGTTAGTTCCGTTCAAAGCAAGCTTTGTAAGTCTATTTTGTGTAACTTTGATTGTTGCATCAAGATCCAACGCTTTCTTTCTTAAATCAGAAATTTCTGAAACTGTTAATCCTTTAAAAGAAGCAACAACAACAGATTCTGATTCAGCAAAAGAAGAGTTAAGTCCTGAAATCCAATCTTTTTTATCATTACGATTCATTTACAAACCTTTCTTTTTTTCTTGGTTAATATTAAGTTTTAAAACATATTTATTTTAAAACCGCCCTTCTTGCCCAAGATAAAAATTTTAAATTTTTCTCTTGTCTTGGTAGGGAGGAAAAATCCTTTTAAACTTGCGTCCCTACTGTCTTGGACAAGTATTTTTGTTGGCAATTATTTCAAATCGCCCAAATCTATTCTTAAACCAACACCTTGTGTTGATGAAAGAGATACTTTTTTAAGATATGTTCCCTTTGATGTAGCAGGTTTTGCCTTTACAATAACATCAATAAATGCGCGAACATTTTCTTCTAATTTTGCCTCACCAAAAGACATTTTACCAACACCAGCATGAACAACACCAGCTTTTTCCGCACGGTATTCAACTTGTCCAGCTTTTGCCTTTTCAACTGCTTCTTTAACATTCATTGTCACAGTTCCAAGCTTTGGATTTGGCATTAAACCCTTTGGTCCCAATATTTTAGCAACTTTACCAAGAGCAGCCATCATATCAGGAGTTGCAATACATCTGTCAAAGTTAATTTGACCTTTCAAAATGTTTGCAATTAAATCATCATCACCAACTATATCAGCGCCAGCATCTTTTGCCTCTGTTGCCTTTGGACCTTTGGCAAAAACTGCAACAACACATTTTTTACCAGTTCCATTTGGAAGAGAAACCATACCACGAATATTTTGATCTGATTGTTTAGTATCAATACCAAGATTCATCGCAATATCAATAGTTTCATCAAACTTTACAGTTGATTTTTCTTTTAAAACTTTTAAAGCCTCAGATATAGTGTATAACTTTTCTTTATCAAGACCTTCATTCATTTTTTTCATTCTTTTAGATACAAAAGTCATTTTCTTAGCCCTCCACTACATCAACACTCATAGTTTTACATTGACCTTCAACCATAGACATAGCAGCCTCAATGGTGTGGCAGTTCATATCTTTCATCTTTTTTTCTGCAATCTCTTTTACTTGAGATTTTGTAAGCTTTCCAACAGATGGACCTTGTCCAGGTGTTTTACTTCCTGACTTAATACCAGCTGTTTTTTTAATCATAAAGCTAACAGGAGGTAATTTAACTACGAAATCAAAAGATTTATCTTTGTAAACAGTAATTATAACTGGACAAGGAACACCCTTTTCCAAGTCTGCTGTTTTATCATTAAATGCTTTACAGAATTCCATAATATTCACACCTGCTTGACCAAGAGCTGGACCAACAGGAGGTGAAGGATTAGCAGAACCCGCAGCAATTTGCAATTTTACATATTTTGCAATTTCTTTTTTGGATGCCATTTTAAACTCCTTTTTTTTTACTTTGTTATTAGGAATGGTAGTGCAGTTATGACGAACCTACTACCGGTTAAATTTTTTATCTGCTATAATGTTTACATTGAGAACACAATCCCTTGCAAACATAATCAACAGGAACTTTAACATTAGGGGCTTTCTTATCATAAGCCACATCTATTTCTTCACGTTTTTCAGGAATACCAAGTGTTGTTTTTGGAAAACATACCTTTAATCCATCAACTATACAATATTTAATAAAAGATAATGTATTCATATAAAACCTCTATATTTTTTCAACCTGGTTAAATTCCAAATCAACTTGTGTAGGTCTTCCAAAGATAGAAACAGAAACTTTCACCCTTTGTTTTTCATCATCAATTTTTTCAATCACACCATTAAATGATGCAAATGGACCTTCACAAACTTTGACTTGTTCACCAACTTCAAATTTAATATCGGAAACAAAGCTTTCTTCTGTATTTTCTAATCTGTGGATAAGATTTTCAGCATCTTTTTCACTTACAGGAGAAGGTTTAGTCCTTGAACCCAAAAATCCAGAAACAAGAGGAATATCGCGAACCATATGCCAAGTATCATCATTCATAACCATACGGATAAGCACATATCCAGGAAAAAACTTTTTTTCCACTTTAACCTTTTTACCTTGTTTAATTTCGGTTGCTTCTTGTGTAGGGATAAGGATTTCTACAAAAGAATCTTCCATTTTTTGTTTTTTAATTTTTTCTTCTAAACGTTTAACAACCGCCTTTTCACAACCAGAATGTACATAAACAACATACCATCTGGCATTATCATTTTTAGGTTGTTCTACTGTTTTTTGTTCTGTAATATCCATAATCCTATCCTTTTTTAATTAAAAGTTAAAAACAAAACTCATAAGCCACATAAAAAATCTGTCTACAAGAAAGAAAAACAAAGCAAACAAGATTGAAAATACAAAAATCATAATAGCAGAAGACACTGTCTCACGTCTAGTAGGCCAAACAACCTTAGCCACTTCCTGCTTTACTTGTTCAAAAAAATTAATAACTTTACTAAACATTCAACAACCTCACTTTGTTTTAGTAAACAAATCTTTCCGATTCGTTTTTATATATAAACTTTTATAAACATAAGGTTTTCCCTTAGTTTATGGCAGGGGCAGAAGGATTCGAACCCACGACCAACGGTTTTGGAGACCGCTACTCTACCAGCTGAGCTATACCCCTATCTATTTGATTTTACGGAATATAGTAAAACTAGCTCTATATAAGTAGAAAGAGTCTACACCAAAATCCCTTGTAAAATCAAGTATTTTTTTAAAGCCTCAATAATATACACAATTTTTTTTATAATTTCAATCAAAAAGTCTTAAAAAAGATTCATATTCTGCCACTTTTACCTAAAAAAAGGTTGACTTTACCCCCCCCCCACCATAATATAATATATAAAGATAAACAAAAAGAAGGTTTCGTTATGAAAAAAAATATTGCCGACAAAGAAGATGTTATAGATAATGCCGTTTCATTTATAAATAAATGGATAAGAGCATCTGACAAAGAAAACTATAAAATATGTATAAATGAACTTAAAGGCAATGACGGCAAATGGACCATATCATATTCATACAACGGCCTTATAGAACAATTAAAATCTATAATGGAACAAACTAAACAAGACGGACAAGATATATATGAACAATTCGCCTATGAATTAAATGAAACAAACTATCCAACCGAAATAAAAGAAAAACTTTTAGCCGAAATTAAAAATGATTTATTTTCAAAACCTTCTGAAAATAAAAAAGAACATAAAAACGAAAAAAAAGTAAAGGAAATAGAAGAAATAGAAAAAGCATTAGCTTCCTTAGGATTACCTAGCTACCTATTTGCTAATGGACTATACGACTACGGAAATCAAAAAGAAATAAAGAAAAAACTTTCATCTCTTCCTTTTAATATGCAAAAAAAGATAATAAAAAATTATGACAATGTCCTAAACTACTTTGACAATCCATCAAAGAAATTATGTTTATACGCCATTAAAAATTACCGAACAAGTATATTGTCAATTCCCGAAGAATATAGAAACAACGACCTTGATATTCAACTTGCCATAATTGAAAAGACATCTGACTTTTCAAAAAGAATAAAACTTCTTCCACAGGCAAGAAAGACCTTCATAAAAAAGTATCCAACAAAGATTATAACAGAAATAACAAAGGAAAACTACAATCAAACAGATACTCTTACAATTTATGATTTAAACAAGGAAGAATTGGAAATCTATCAACAATCACTTGAAAAATACTTTGTAAACAAAGTCAAAAATGACCCTACATCCATAAGGGAAATAAAAAATCCATCTCAACTTGTAAGGGAAACTGCCTTGACAGCATTCAAGGAGCAATATATAAGATAATAAAAAACGAAAGGATTAAACTATGTTAAAAATTTTTATGACTAAAAAAAGAAAAGAAGAAATAAAACAAAAACGTAATAAAGCATATACTGAAATGTTCAAACTCTATATGCAAAATTTAATAGATGGTGATAAAGGCTGGAAATCCAGATATGATTACAACTATCTTTTAGAAGATATAAAAAAATATCTTGAAGGCTTTGAACAAGATACAATATCTTACGAAGATGTATATAAAATATTTATACTTGATGTCGCAAACACAAATTATCCAATGGAAATAAAACAACAACTTTTAAATGAAATCAGAAAGGACTTATTTCCACCTGTTTCCGAAGACAAAGAAATACAAGCTGAAAAAACAAGCATTGAATATATAATGGAATATCCTGAAAGAATTATAACAGATATAACAAAGGAAAATTATAGAAATAAAAAAGAACTTTCAATTTATGACCTAAACAAGGAAGAATTGAAAGCCTATAAAAAATCTATGGAAAATTTGATTAAAAAAGCTGAGAAAAATCTTAACTCCAAAAACGATTCTTCTGAACTTACAAAAGAAATCAAAATTTTAACATTTGAGGAATGGTTTAAGAATCAAAGATAATTTTCCATTTAAAATATTTTTATAAAAACTAAAAATACTTTGACTCTTATAGCAAAGTTTATTATGATACTTCAAAATAAATTAAAAAGAGGTAAAAATGGAAAATATATACAGAACAAACACCTGCGGTGATATTAACGAAAGTTTCATTGGTAAAAAAGTTCGCTTATCTGGTTGGATAAATTCAAAACGTGACCACGGCGGACTTGTCTTTATTGATTTACGCGACCATTACGGAATAACTCAATGTGTGATTGATACAACACATCCTGACTTTCCAAAACTTGACCATCTAAGGATTGAAAGCGTCATTTCCGTATATGGTGAGATTGTAAAAAGAGATCAAGAAACCATAAATGAAAACTTACCATCTGGACACGTTGAACTTAAAATAGAAAGTTTTAACATAATTTCATCTGCCGATGTTCTTCCAATACTTGTTGCAACCGATGAACAATTCCCAGAGGATTTACGTTTGAAATACCGCTATATTGACTTAAGAAGGTCAAAACTTCAAAAAACAATAAAGCTACGTTCCCAAATAATAAAAACTATGCGTGATTATATGTGGGATAACGACTTCAACGAACTTCAAACTCCAATACTTACAGCCTCCTCACCAGAAGGTGCAAGAGATTTCTTAGTCCCATCAAGATTACACGCTGGAAAATTTTATGCTCTTCCACAAGCACCACAACAATTTAAACAACTTGCTATGGTTGCAGGATTTGATAAGTACTTCCAAGTTGCCCCTTGCTTCCGTGATGAGGATTTAAGAGCAGATAGAGTTTTGGAATTTTATCAACTTGATATGGAAATGTCATTTGCAACACAAGAAGATGTTCTTTCAATCGCAAAGGGCTTAGTTGAAAAAACTTTCTCAAAATTCGCAAACGGAAGAAAAATTGCCGACTGGCAAACAATCCCTTATGCCGAAGCAATGGATAAATATGGTTCTGATAAACCAGATTTAAGAAACCCTTTAATAATAAAGGATGTGACAGAAGCATTTAAGGATTCAACATTCACAATATTTGCAAACTCTATTGCAAAGGGTTCTGTTGTAAAGGCAATAGTTGCACCATCAAGCTCTGAAAAACCTCGTTCATGGTTTGACGGGCTTAACGAATGGGCAAGGGCTAACAAAGCTCATGGCCTAGGCTATATAGTTTTTGATAAGGAAAATGGCGAAGAAAAAGGTCCTATTGCAAAAAATCTTACAAAAGATAGAATAGATATGATAAAAGAAATTTGCGACATAAAAAATGGGGACAGTGTGTTCTTTGTATGCGACAAATTATCTACTGCACAAAAATTTGCAGGACTTACAAGAACAAAGTTGGCAACCGATTTGGATTTAATTGAAAAAGATATATTCAAATTCGCCTTCATAGTTGACTTCCCATTTTATGAAATGGATGAAACCACAGGCAAACTTGACTTCGGACACAATCCATTTTCAATGCCACAAGGTGGTTTAGAAGCCTTAAAAAGCAACGACCTTTTATCAATAAAGGCATACCAATACGATATAGTATGCAACGGCTATGAAATGGCAAGTGGAGCTGTAAGAAACTACGATATTGAAACTATGGTAAAGGCTTTTGAAAATGTCGGCTATACAAGAGCTGATGTAGAAGAAAGATTTTCAGGATTAATTACCGCTTTCAAATACGGTGTTCCTCCACACGCTGGAATAGCATTGGGAATTGACCGAATAGTAATGCTTCTTGCAGATGAACCAAATCTTCGTGAAGTAATCCTATTTCCAATAAACGGTCGTGGTGAAGATTTAATGATGGGCGCTCCATCCGTAATTGATGAAAAACAATTAAAAGAATTACATATAAAAGTGGAGCTACCTAAAAAACAACAGTGAAATAAAAACGGAGGGAAATAATGAAAAAAAATTGGAAAAAGTTCTTAACAAACACAGACGTAATTCCAACAAACAAACCATTATTTCCCCTTCGCTGGCTTTTTATACTTGCCCTCGTTGCAAGTATTATTTTTTACCGATTCGTTTACATCTACCTCTATCCATCAAAACTAGGTAAAATTTTATACGATTATAATATTTCTCATACATCAAAAATTTATATAGAAGGTTTCTTTTTAACCGCATGGGTCATATTTCTAACTGCATTTTTATTCAAAGTAAGCGGACTTCTATACGATTATATAATAATCCCAATAATAAAAATATTATACTATCTGTTAATGAAAACTCTATACGGTTTGGATAAATTAATTGAAAAAATAATTTATTTATTAAAAAGAAATAAAAAAACTGTTGCTCCTAAATCTACTTATGATAAAATAAAGAAAAAACTAAATAAGAAATAATTTTTATGAACAAAGAAGAAAAAGAACAACCTCATTACATAGGACACAGACAAAGATTAAGGGAAAAACTCTTAAATAACGGAAGTGAAACTCTTGCCGACTATGAATTATTGGAATTACTTTTATCAATTGCAATTCCAAGACGTGATGTAAAACCTCTTGCAAAGGAATTAATACAAAAATTTAAAACATTCGGTGGCGTAATTACTGCAAATCCAAATGATTTAAGGGAAATAAAGGGCATTGGCGACACAGTAATTGCTACCCTTAAAATCATAGAGGCAAGTCAGATAAAAACACTAAAAGATAAAATTGAAACCACTTCTGTTATTTCAAGCTGGTCCGAACTTATCAACTATTGTAAATTAAATATAGGTTCAAAGGATACAGAGGAATTTCATATACTATACCTAAATACAAAATGCCATTTGGTAAAGGACGAAACCCACTCCACAGGAACAATAAATTCCTCCTCCGTCTATCCTCGTGAAATATTAAAGGAAGTATTAAAGGTCGGTGCAACCTCCATAATAATAGTTCACAATCACCCAACTGGCGATACTACTCCATCAAAGGCAGACATACAAATCACACAAAAGATAAAGGAAACTCTTCAAACAATTGATGTTTCCCTTCACGACCACTTAATAGTAGCAAAGGGTAATTACATAAGTTTCAAAATGCTTGGACTCCTTTGAAATAAAACATAGAATTTACTTTTAATTTATGATAAAATAAACATAAGAAATAATAACAAAAGGATATAAAAATGATTTTTGGAAAAAATAAAAAAGCAAACAAAAAAAATGCAAAAAACATAAAAAATAATAAATCACAAAAGTTGGAAAAAAAGTTAAAGACAACAACCCCAATAAAAAAGACACCTATAAAAACAGCAATGAACTTATCATCATCAGATACACGTGTTTACTTTGGTGCTCTTGGTGGTATGGGCGACAGAATAGGTTGCAACCTCTATCTTTACGGGACACGCGGACAATGGATAATTGTTGATATGGGTATAGGTTTCCCAACCGAACGTATGGCAGGCGCCGAATACGTAATCCCTGATGCCTCTTTCTTAAAAGCTATAAAGGGAAGAGTTTTAGCAATACTTTTAACCCATTCACACGAAGATCACTACGGTGCAATCCCATATTTATGGGAAGAGGTAAAATGCCCTATATACGGTTGCCCTTTTGCAATCAAAATGCTTGAAAATAAACTCTCTGAAACCGCATTGTTTGGAAAAATTCCACTCCGACAAATTGATAAAAACGGGGCAAGATTTAATATCGGACCATTTGATATAGAATATTTTCACTTCACACATTCTATTCCACAATCAAACGGTATTATTATAAGAACAGAGCAAGGCGCCCTACTCCACACTGGCGATTGGAAACTGGACCCAACTCCTCTTATTGATAAAACCTCCGATATGAAGGCATTAAAAGAATTGGCACGTGAAGGTTGCCTTGCAGTCCTAAGTGATTCTACAAACGCCCTTAACCTTGAACATAGTTTAAGTGAAGAAGTGGTAAGAGAGGAACTTGAAAAAACTATCCGCACTATAAAAAAGGGAAAAATAGTAATTACTTGCTTTTCCACAAATGTAGTTCGTATGGAAAGCATTTACAAAGCAGCCAAGGCAGCAGGAAGAAGATTAGTAGTCCTTGGTCGCTCTATGGAATCCAACAGCGATATTGCAAAATCCGAAGGATATTTAAAGGACTTTGACTACATCTCCTCCGAAGATGCTTCAAAATACGACAATGAAAAAGTCTTATATTTATGTACAGGAACCCAAGGTGAACCTCGCTCTGTATTAACTCGTGTTGCAGAAGGCACTTACACAGGCCTAAAACTTCACGATGGCGATACCGTAATCTTCTCCTCCAAAATGATACCAGGAAACGAAGAAGCAATTTTAAACGTTCAAAATAACCTATCCAAACACGGTATAAATGTTATAACAACTATGGATAATCCAAATATCCACGCCTCTGGTCACGGAAGCAAACCAGAACTTGAACAACTATATAATTTACTTAAACCACAAATTGCAATTCCAATACATGGCGAACCAATTCATACTTTCAGGAATTATAAAATCGCTATGGAATGCAAAATCCCAAACTCTATTCTTATAGAAAACGGTCAATTTGTTGCAATAGAAGATGGTAAAACTCCTCAAATAGTAGAGGTCATTCCAACAAACGAAATTATAATTGACGGAACAAGACAAATTTCCGCCGCAAACGATGTTTTCTCTGCAAGACGAAAAATCAACTACAACGGCGCTGTATTTGTAAGTATTGTAATGAATAAATCTGGTTTAGTTGGAAAACCAGAAATCTCCTCCCTTGGTGTATTTGAAACCGATGGAACAGGAATAATAAAATCATCAATAATAAACGAAATAAAATCGGTCATTAAAAACCTTTCAAAAAAGGAATTACAAAATGATGAAGCTATTCGCGATATTATAACAGCTTCAACCCGAAGAGTTATAAGGGACGCAATGGATAAAAAACCACCTGTTTCCGTTCATATTTCAAGGATATAAAAAATGCCTCTATTAAGAGGCTTTTTTTACAGTTCTAAAATTATCTTCATAATTTTCTTTAAATGTTTTTTTCCATTCTTTTTAAATGGAGTAAATTTCAAATAATGATACCACTCTGCTCTAAATGGATGAGAACTTATTCCATTCCAAGGTTTAGCATCATTTGAAAAATGACATATTACAGGATCACTCTTATAATACTCATCTTTAACACTACTTAATTTTTTATTTATATTTAAGAAATAAAAACACTCTTGAACATTATATCCAATATCAAGAAATTTAACTTTACCTTTAAATAAATAATTCATAACATCTTGATCATTAAGGACCAAATCATCATGAAGTTCCTTTGTAGCTTTAAATAATTTATCAGTTATATTTTCTTTTTTCCATTTTTCATTGTTAATAAGAAGAACTCCTGCATTAAAATATCTATCAATATTATACTTTTTCTTAAAAGCTATTATACCACTATATGAATCGGAAGGAATGTATTCATTAAGTTCTTCCACAGCAGATGTTGAATCAAAGCAACCATCTCTTACCGCTGCTACATAATTATCCCCTAAATCTGTATTGTATAATTCTCTTAACGACTTTCTTACAAGAATATCGCAGTCAAGATATAAACATTTTTTAAGTTCTGGTTTTAAGGTTGGAATCAAATACCTTGCATAAGTTGCCTTTGTAATATACCCCCTACTATTATTAATAAAAAAGCCAGAAAACAATTTTTCATCAACCTTCAAAAATTCAATATTAAATTGTTTAATCTTAACTAACTCTTGAATTTTCTTTTTATTTTTATTTGAAATTCCCATATCTAAAATATAAAAATTAAATAAATCTTCCTTAATAGAATTTTGTAAGATAGAAGTTATTGCAACACTCAAAGCCTCCACATAATTATCATCACTTGAAAAAAATATATTTATTTCTTGAGGGAAATATTTACTTGCAAATGGCAACACAGGACATAATGACGCAGTATCCATAAATTCACCAATATAATTTGATACAACAGAAATATCTCTATAATAAGAAGATAACAAAGCATAACTCATTTCATTACAAATATAAAACTTATCCTTCCAATTATGATCACGAACAAAATCCATAACATATTTAAAAGTCAGAAATTCACCATACGACTGTATATAATTTTCACTACAATAATTATCAACAGCTCCATTTAACACGACATAATAATTATATAATTTCTGAGATAAGAAATAAATTGATTTAGCTTTAAGCAAATATAACCAAACAAATACTAAATCTTCTGACATATTTGTATTTGGAAATCTTATATCATTTTCTTTAATAATAGATCTTTTAAATATATGCCCCCAAACAGATTTAAAACTCCACCTATAAACAAATAAATCTATATCACTTTTCCCATTTTTACAAAGTTCCGAACCAAAAGGCAAATACTTTCTACTGGTTACCAAAGGATTATCATGATAATTAGGCAAACACTCAATTATATCAACATCATATTTCAACATGGTTTTAAGCATCTTTTCGACACAGTTTTTTTCAAATGAATCATCTGCATCACACCACATAATATATTCCGCAGAGGAATTATCCAATCCCTTTTGCCTTGTATAACCAATACCCATATTCTTTTCATTTTTGAAAATTTTTATACGACCATCAATTTTTGCATACTCTTCCAAAATAAATAAAGAATTATCGGTTGAACCATCATCAACACACACAATTTCAATATGTTCATAAGTCTGCATTCTTAAACTATCTAAACACCTATTTAAATATAATTCTTTATTATAAACAGGCACAATAATAGAAACCAAATGATGATTAAAAGAAAATGAACAATATTTTTTTGCTTGTTTATATTTATTATTCATCAATGAAACAATAACATTATCTGGATAAGATGCAAGATTACAATCTACAACCACTTTTTTTAATAAATCACAAACATTTTTTAAAGGTTTAACATTACTAAGCAACTCAACACAAAAATTTATAAATATAACATCTACAAAAAAAGGCTTTAATTGCTCCCAACAACCATTATCAACAAACAATTGATGAATTTTATATAAATTAACAATTTCACATAATTCATCTTTTGCACTCCTTTTGTGATTAAGTTTGTAAACAATAGAAGTTTTAGATTTTCTATAATTATACAATTTTTCTGTTATACTATAAAATTTATGAGTATAAAAGAAATATTCAAAGTTAAAAGGAATATCTTCACTTAACTGCCCCACAGGAAACCTTAAATTATACTTATCTAATATAGACTTTCTATACATTTTATTCCAAGCAGCTATTCTGTAAAAGAAATCCTTAAAATAACTTAAATCCATATCATATTTACCATCTTTGATTTTAAAATTATCAAAGAATTGCCTGTGATAAGCTGCATCAGATAAATTATATTCATTTACAACATTAAAATCCCAACATACCAAATCAACATCATCTGTCATCTTTGAAATTGCCATTTCACAAGCATTTAGTTCAAGCCAATCATCACTATCAACAAATATTATATATTCGGACGAAGCAATATCAATTCCCGCATTTCTTGCAGCAGACAAACCTCCATTTTTTTGATTGATAATTTTTATACGCTTATCCTTTTTTGCATATTCTTTAAGAATGGAAAGCGTCCCATCAGTAGAACCATCATTCACACATATAATTTCAAGATTTTTATAAGTCTGATTTATAACACTATCCAAACATTGCACTACGTATTTTTCAACATTATAACATGGAATAATAACAGATATTAACTTTTCTTTCATAATAATACACTCACTAAATTTATTTTTATTACTTATGAATATCTATCTTTTAAATGACTAAGAAATTCATTAATTACTTCATTAGAAAAATTACCAAACTCTGCATAACTCAAATCTAATTCAGTTAATTTTTCTTCAATATCAGAAAGTATTTTCTGATTCAAATTAAAACGTTGAGTTTTAAAATATTTATAAAGAGATTTTTCTTGTTCTTTTAAAGAAGAAATAAACTTAACGAATAAATCGTTAAGTTCATAAGTTCGTTTAAATAAATCCTCCTTATAAAGAGAATCGTCCAAAAATTCAGTATTTTTATTATTAAAAATTTCTGGGATAATACAGTTATACTCATATTTATTTTTTTTAAACATCATAAAACTCCCTAATATTAATATATTATCCCAGTATATATATTTATTATAACTTTGTCAACTTTCCACCAGCAGAGCCAAGTCCATCTACATTACTTGATGATTTATCAGTTGAGAATAAACCACTTATTTGATTAGATGCACCAGCACTACCATTAGAACATTGACATGTATGTTGTAGACAAGAATTATAAGCACCTGTTCTAGTACAATTATTAGCAGCCGCTCCATTAGTACCTTTATTAGCAGCAAATGTTCTTGTCTTACCACTTTCTGTTATTGTTAATTTTGGAGAACCATTATTGTATATATGTGAATAACTTGCTGCTACTGATACATAGAATACATAATATGTTGATCCACCAGTACCACCACTACCTGTACAATTATTTCCTACTGTTGTACAATTTTTACCATAACTATTACAACTCTGAGTTCTATTATCACAGCTATTGGAAGAACCATTTGCACCCTTTATTGCAATTCTATACCAACCTGGTTGCAAGGTTCCGCTATAATTACCTGCTCCATCGAAAATAACTGATGCTCCACCCTTTGTTACTGGATTGAAACAAGCTCCACTACCCACAGCACCAGGATTTGATGACAAACCACTTGGACAAGCTGTACATTGGTAAATTGTTTCCGCCTTTGCAACATTCACACCCAATAATGGGAAAATCCAAAAGAACAATTTCTTTAATATTGCATGCTTATTTATAAAATACCATAATTTAAGTCTCATTTTTAAGTCTCCTTATTTATTACTAATTAATTTGATTGTAATGTAGTTCTATAAAAACCTCTACCACAAGAACTGGAATTTTTTGAATAAGAGAGATATGTTCCACCAGGACAAACTAACTGAGAACAACCTTCAACCCCCTCATTTGGCTTATAATAACCATTATATCCGCCACCCTTTAATAAGCACTCTACACAATTTCTATCGGTTGAATTATACTCTCTTCCAATAGGACAAGAGCAACCTTTACTTGTATAAGTAGCCTTATCAGTTTTAGGATCACAATTATTACCAGGCTTCGGCACACAATAATTTACCAAAGAATCAGTAAACATTGTTGCAAAAGCAACAGTAGACAATGTCAAACAACATACGCATGACATTATAGAAATATAAAATATATTCTTTTTCATGATCTTCTTCTTTCTCCCTTTAAAACACTTTAATTTTTATCCCGATAAAGTGCCGAAAAAGTAAAAAACTATATATAAATGTATTTTCTTACTTTTCTAATTCTATTTTTCAAGAACTAATAAAATAATAGCATATAAAAAAATAATGTAAAGTTTTTTTTCAAATTATATTTTGATAACCGAAAATTTTCCCTTGTAAAAGTTAATAAAAATAGTATGATATGCAACTATAAAGCTAACAAAAACAAACGAAAGGTAAAAAATGGCTGATATAACAAAATTAATGTGCGATGGAAACGAAGCTGCATCTGATGTTGCTTATCGTTTAACTGATTTGGCAATTATATACCCAATCACTCCATCATCTCCTATGGCAGAAAATTACGAGGTATGGAGCAACGCAAAACGCAAAAATCTTTTTGATGTAGTTCCAGAAGTTACAACTATGCAATCCGAAGCTGGTGCAATCGGTGCCGTTCACGGTGCTTTACAAGCTGGCTCCCTTGCAACAACATTTACTGCATCCCAAGGATTACTTTTAATGATTCCTAATATGTATAAAATCGCGGGTGAACTTTTCCCATTCGTTATGCACGTAAGCGCAAGAACAGTTGCTTCCCACGCTTTATCAATATTCGGCGACCATTCCGACGTTATGGCTTGCCGTCAAACTGGATTCGCAATGATTGCATCTAATTCAGTTCAAGAAGCACACGACATCGCTGCAATATCACACGCAACAACACTTAAAACTCGTGTTCCTTTCTTACATTTCTTTGATGGATTCAGAACTTCCCACGAAATAAACTTAATTGAGAAAGTTTCTGACGAAGTCCTATCAAACTTAATTGATTATTCAAAGATTGATGAATTCCGTGAAAACGCCTTAACCCCAGAAAAACCAGCGATTCGCGGAACTGCACAAAACCCTGACGTATTCTTCCAAGCACGTGAAGCATCAAACCCATATTACGAAAAGGTTGAATCCGCTGTTCGCGAAACTATGAAAAAATTTGAAGAACTCACAGGTCGCCATTACGATGTTGTTGAATATGTGGGCGCTCCTGATGCTGACAGAGTAATCGTTGCAATGGGTTCTGGTTGTGAAACAATAGAAGAAACAATAAAAGTTTTAAATGCAAACGGCGAAAAATTAGGTTTGGTAAAGATTCGTTTATACCGTCCTTTCCCAACAAAGGCATTTGTAAATGCTCTTCCAAAATCTGTTAAAAAAATCTCTGTTCTTGATAGAACAAAAGAAGCTGGATCTTTGGGTGAACCATTATACCTTGATGTATGCTCTGCACTTAAAGAAGAAAACCGTTGCGACATTTTCACAAACGGCGGACGCTATGGCATTTCATCAAAGGAATTTACCCCAAATATGGTAAAAGCTATTTATGATGAACTTAATTCAAAAAATCCAAAACAAGAATTTACTGTTGGTATCAATGACGATGTAACCCATCTTTCACTTGATTACGACAATGGATTTGAATTAAATGACAAAGATACTTATGCTGCCCTATTCTATGGTTTAGGAAGTGATGGAACAGTTGGTGCAAATAAAAACTCCATCAAAATCATCACATCAGAAACAACAAAATATGGTCAAGCATACTTTGAATACGATTCTAAAAAATCAGGTGGAAATACTATTTCTCATTTAAGATTTAGTGATAACAAGATAAAAGCACCTTATTTAATAAGCTCTGCAAACTTCTTAGCAGTTCACCACTTCCCATTATTTTACACACTTGATATGTTGAAAAATATTAAGGAAGGCGGAATCCTACTTATAAATTCCCCATTCAAACGTGAACAACTTTGGGATAATTTACCATTAGAAGTTCAAGAACAAATCATCGCTAAAAAATTAAAGGTATATGCAATCAATGCAAATATTGTTGCACGCGACTCTGGTATGGGAAGAAGAATTAATACAATTATGCAAACTGCCTTCTTCCATTTAGCAGGAGTTATCCCAAGCGAACAAGCAATCAAGGCTATTAAAAAAGCAATTGAAAAGACCTATATGAAAAAAGGTCCAGAAGTCGTTCAAATGAACTTCAACGCTGTTGATAACGCTATATCAAATATATATGAGGTAGAAGTTCCAAGCAAACCTTCTGCAAATGCAAGACCAAGACCTTCTGTTGTATCATCCGATGCAACCGAAATTGTTAAACGTCTTCACGCAAAAATCATTGCTGGAAACGGAAACGATTTACCTGTATCCGCTTTTGCACCAGACGGAACTTTCCCAACTGCAACTTCAAAATATGAAAAACGTTCTATCGCAGAAATGGTTCCAGTATGGAATAACCTAACCTGTATCCAATGTGGAAAATGTGCATTCATTTGCCCACATGGTGCAATCCGAACAAAGGTTATGACCGACGAAGAATTAAAGAACGCACCAAATACTTTCAAAGTTGCAAAATATAAAACAAAGGAACTTGGCGAAAACTTAAATTTCGTTGTTCAAGTATCACCAGAAGATTGCACAGGTTGTGGACTTTGCGTTGCAAACTGCCCTGTAAAAACACCTATTGAAGGAAGTGATAAAGTTGAAAAAGCACTTACAATGACTCCACTCCAAGAGGTTGGCAAAACAGAAAGTGAAAATTTCAAATTCTTTGAAACAATACCATATATTGACAGATCAAAGTTAAACCCTGCACTTCCAAAACACGTTCAACTTATGCAACCATTGTTTGAATACTCTGGTGCATGTGCTGGTTGTGGAGAAGCAGGTTATATAAAAATCATAACTCAACTTTTTGGCGACCGTATGATGATTGCAAATGCAACTGGTTGCTCTTCAATCTATGGTGGAAACTTACCAACAACACCATATGCAAAAAATGAAAAGGGATTCGGTCCAGCATGGTCCAACTCTTTATTTGAAGACAACGCAGAATATGGTTATGGTCAAGTTGTCGCAGTTGAAACACTTTCAAACACTGCAAAAACTTTACTAAAAGAATTATCATCAACAATTGGTGATAATTTGGTAAACGAAATACTTGATGCAAAACAAACAACTGACGCTGAAATTGATGCTCAAAGAGAAAGAGTAAAGGCATTAAAGGAAAAATTATCCACAGCAAAGGATAATAAATCAAAGATGCTTTTATCCGTTGCCGACTACTTAATCAAAAAATCATTATGGATTTTCGGTGGTGACGGTTGGGCATACGATATCGGATACGGTGGTCTTGACCATGTTTTAAATATGGGAAAGAATGTAAACATATTCGTTCTTGATACCGAAGTATACTCAAATACTGGCGGTCAACAATCTAAATCAACACCATTCGGTGCAAGTGCAAAATTTGCAACTGGTGGAAAACAACTTATGAAAAAAGATTTAGGTTTAATCGCAATGGCAAACTCCAATGCCTATGTTGCAAAAATCGCAATGGGAGCAAACGAAGCCCAAGCAGTTAAAGCAATCCGTGAAGCAGAAAGCTTTGATGGACCATCGCTTATAATTGCTTATGCACCTTGTATTGCACATGGATTTGACCTTGTGAACGGACCAAACCAAACAAAGGCAGCTGTTGAATCTGGACACTGGGCACTTTACAGATTTGACCCAAGATTAATTTCAGAGGGCAAAGCTCCACTTCAACTTGACAGCCGTATTCCAACACTTGATATTCGCGAATATCTATTAAAGGAAACAAGGTATAAAGTAATTAAAAACACAAACCCTGAAAAGTTTGAGGAAATTGTCCGTCAAAGAACATTTGAAAATAATTACAAATTCCACTTCCTTGAATACCTAAGCAAATTCAAGTCAGAAGAATAAAATAAAGAGGAGCCAAAAAAGCTCCTCTTTTTTTATTTTTATAAAAACTACTCTAACCAGCTCTATTTTCCAACATATTCTTCATACCGTTAAGCATCTGCTGAGCATCATCATCACTCATAAACGGCAAAGCTTTCTTTACATCAGAAATTGTAAGCTTATTTGCACGCGAAATATTATCTTCAATAAAGTTTTGAATCTTCATATCTTCTTGTTTTGTATATGCGAACGCACCAGATGATATTATTGTTGTGGAAAGTAAAAATAAGCAAACACCTATTTTTAAACCTGATAAAATCTTGGATTTTTTACTATTTGAAACAGGGAACTTAATTACCCCCCCCCATAGGGACTTTGTCTAATTTACTCATTATTTTCTCCTTTTTTCTGATTAATAGACATTAAAATATTATCATATAATAGAATTAAATTCAACACAAAAAATCTTGACTCAGAATAAACAATGGGTATAAAATCCTACTATAAAACAATAAAAAGGGGAATAAATGAAAAAAAGTCTTTTAACATTATTTACATTAAGCATAATTTCAACTACAACTTATGCCCAAGAAATAAAAGTAAACAATCCAATAAAAATACAATTTGCTGAACCTAAAATAGAAACACAGCAAACATCACAAAAAACCGAACTTGAAAAAGAAACAGCAAAAACTCTACAACAACAAGAATTAAAAACAGAGTCAACTTCAAAAACACAAAAAACAGAATCTTCCTTTTCATTAAAGGGCCTTCAATTAGGAGCAGGTCTTGGCGCTCTTGGTGGTGCAAACTTCCAACTTGGATACAGATTTCCACAAAGCTCACAAAACTTCTGGAAAAACAGAATAGGTTTCAGATTGGAATATAATACCTGGTCACCATTAAAAAGTTATATAAATGATTACCTAGAAGACAATCCTATTGAAATTGATGACAATGAACTTTCTGTTATATTAAAAGGAAAACAATTCGGCGCCCTAATTGATATTTACCCATTCGGAAACACTTGGGCTTTGGGAAATATCCGTTTAAGTGCAGGTTATTATACCGGAGATTTCTCTGTTGGTGGACTTCTTTCAAAACAAGCCAACGAAACATTCTCTATGTCGGCACCTAATTCTTCAACAGATATTTATTATAAAGTAAACGGAAACGCAGACCTAACCGCAACACTTGATTACGATGTAAAGGGCCCATACGCAGGTATAGGTTTTGATATGGGGCTACTATGGGGATTAAAAATGTATTTTGATGCAGGTTTGGTATTCACCGATAAACCAGATATAAACACAGACATAACAGGAACTGGAACAATCACAGTATGTAATGATGAAGCTTGCACTTCTCCAATAAGTACTGTTCAAATAGATGATACATCAAATCAAGAAATTCAAAAACTTTTAAATGATACAAAGGCGCAATACGAAGACGAACTTGATGAATTAAGAAAAGGTTATTTCCCAATCATCAAACTCGGCTTATTGTATCGCTTCTAATAAAAACATCCCCCTTAAAAAGGGGGAATTTTTTTATCTCAATACACCATCATCACATCTCTTTCCGTGTATGGAATCACCATGTGCAAGTGTTATATCATAATCACAACCATTTAAGACATTATAAACTGGACTTCCACTCTGATCATAAACATAACAATAACATCGTGTAGAATTAAAAGAAACTCCATTTGATGTTCTAACAGATGATGTCCTATAACAAGATTGTTTACCATGGTAACTATAACCACTTCCATTAGAAGCAGTAGAAAAACTATAATAACAACTTTTTAATTTATCACACCCTGTCTGCGAGGAATTAGCCTTATATCCCTCTGGGCAAGAGGAACACGAAGAAGCTCCTTTATTAGAATAAGTTCCAGCAGCACATGATGTACAGCTTTTTGCACCTACAGAAGCGAAAGTACCTGCGGGGCAGATAGTTTTGACGCCGTTATTACAAGAATAACCTGCTGGGCAAGGTTCGCACATATACACGGACTCTGCTCTTGTAGTTGTTGGTAATAAAGTTAATGCTGATACGGCTATCAGTTTGTTCAT
>JAAVBN010000037.1 GCA_014803545.1 bacterium
CCAAAGACTTACGTCTTTGATAATTGAGGAAGATATAAAAAATTTTAACTAATAAGGAGGTAAATAAAAATGCAACAACTAACAAAAACTTTACAGTCAGAAAATGGCACACCCGACACTCCGCACCCGCGGGTGGCACGTAATGCCTGTCGGCTTTGATAATTGATGAAGATATAAAAATTTTAATAACTAATAAGGAGTGAGAAAACATAATGAAAAATTTAAATGAAATAAAAAAAGCACGCGTATGAGCCAGCCCGCGGCCCGAACTTTTCGGGCTGGCTCATAAAAGAAAAATAACGAATTAAAAAATTTATTAAATAACAACGAAAGGAAAAAAACAAAATGAATAAACTTAAATTATCTCTAATCACAATCGCTACAATCGTAGCTTCAAATACTAACGCCCAAACTTTCTATCAGTGCCTACCTTGCCCTGCTGGTACTTATGCATCTAATGGAACATGTACCCCTTGCCCCGCAGGCACCTACTCCCAGGTAAGCGGCGCTACTTCCTCCGCTGTATGTACTAAATGCCCAGCTGGAACTTATTCTGCATCTACAGGTGCAACATCATCTAATACCTGCCAACCTTGTGCTGCTGGTACTTACGCATCTTCTGCTGGCTCAAAAAGTTGCACCAGTTGCCCAGCTGGTCAATACCAAAATGCAACAGGTCAGGCATCTTGTAAAGCTTGCACAGGAACAATTCTTATAGCATATGCAAGATGGACAGATTCATATTATACTAAAACTTTTAAAGTAGGGGATTCTACAACTTGTTCAAATTCTGTTTTTGGAAATCCTGATACAGGAGATAAATGGTGTTGTGCAAGACAAAATGGTAAAGCTAAAAGACCAAACTCTCAAAAAGATTGGAGTGGTGGAATCTGTGTTGCTGATCATACAAGTGTTTTTACAGTTTATTGTGATAATAAAACAGGTGAACCTTATGCAAAAGGAAATATGGGAATAGTTTGGCAACACCAATCATGGTAGAAAACTTCCCCTCCAACCAGAGGGGATTTCTTTAATTAAATAATTCTCTTTGAGCCTCTATCTTTGCATTATACTCATTTATCGCATTTGTGATTTGAGTTTTAAGACTTAATATAAAAGTTTCTGCTGCCTGTTTCGCCTTTGACCTTTTTTCAACCAAAAAAGTTTCATAATCCTGACAATTTTTTGTTAAAGTATTAGGTCCTAAATTTTTCCAATCTTCTACTAATGTTTTTTTAAGCTTAGGACATCCCTCCAAATTTTTATTTTTTTCACTATCAAGACAATACTGAGTATTCAATTCCAATAGATTTTTTGGGTTAATAGTTGTAAATTTATATGAAACATCTGGAACAGATTGAGGACTTGCATCCAAAGGACTTACTGATATAGCAGCAATAGTTAACACCTCTGGATATACCAAATTTGCAGTAATTTTCTTTGTCGCTACATCATTTGCATTTTGCTTTAAAAAATTATAATATGCTATGGAATTTTTTCTTGTTTTTTGAGTCCTACCACCTGAGGCATCTAAGCCACTTTGATTATAGTAATATGTTTCATACAAATCCTTTGCATTATTACTGTAAATACATTTGAAAACAGGAGAAGTCATTCCATCATAAATATCAGTCAACATATCATTGTAATCATCGTAAAAAGTTTCATATTGCATAACGGATTCATTCGTCTTTTTATCCATACAAGTATAAAAAATTTGTTTGCAATCATCTTGAGTCTTTACATCTTCCTCTTCCTCATCAGATGAAGTTGTCGTGCTAGTCCGAAGAGTAGTTGATTTTACGACCCTTTTATTGCTAACAAGTCTTGAAGTTTTTGCCGCATTTACTATATCTGTAATGATTAATTGGCTTGATAATATCAAAGTCCAAGCAAAAATAATTTTTTTCATATCATTTTCCTTTTTCTATTTATAAAACAGTATATCATAAAAAAGAGATAAATACAAATAAAAAACCCTCTCAACCGAGAGGGTAAAATCATTTTTTTATATATTAGTCCTTATTTTCAAGTCTTCCAGCATATTCAATAAGTAATTCACCAGAATCCTTTACATAATCAAGGTTTACCATACCTTGTGAATGATAACCGCAGTCAACGTGATGAATTTCACCAGTAACACCACTTGACATATCAGATAACATATAAAGACCAGCTTTTGAAACATCTTCTAATGTCATATTTCTGCCAAGGAAAGAATTAAATTCATTCCATTTCATCATTAACTTGAAATCATCAATACCTGATGAAGCAAGTGTTTTAATAGGACCAGCAGAAATTGCGTTAACTCTGATACCTTTATGACCTAAATCAGATGCAAGATAACGAACAGATGCGTCCAAAGCAGCCTTTGCCACACCCATAACATTATAATTTGGTATATATGTTTCACCACCAAGATATGTAAGTGTTAAACATGAACCACCTTCGTTCATAATTTTTGATGCACGACGACATAAGTCAGTAAAGGAATATACTGAAATATCCATAGTATTTTTGAAATTATCTCTTGTTGTATTTTCAACATAAAGACCAGAAAGTTCCGCCTTATTTGAAAAAGCAACAGCATGAAGTAAAAAGTCAATTTTACCAAATTTCTTTTCAACTTCTGCAAAAAAAGCGTCCAAAGATGCATCATCTTGAACATTTGCAGGCATAATAATAGGTGCATTTATACTTTCCCCAAGTGGACGAACACGTTTTTCCATAACATCGCCCATATAGTTAAGAGCAACTTCTGCCCCAGCTTCGTGAACTGCCTGTGCAATACCCCAAGCCATAGACATATTGTTTGCAACACCAAAAATTATACCCTTTTTGCCTTCCATTATACCAGCCATTTTTATAACCTCCGTTTAATCTGTTAAGTTTGTTATTAAGTATAATATTACAATAATTTTAGAATAAGTACCTATTAAAATCAAGATAAATTTTAATTATTTAAACATTAAAAAAAATATATAGAATTTACTTAAATTTTATGATATAATAGATTAGAGATTAAGGAATTTATTATGAATAGAGAGAAATTTTTTACAAAATTTTTATTTTCAAGTCTTACATTCGGACTTGGATTTTTTAATGTTTCAGGTGCATTTGCAGAAAGTTCACCAATATATTATGATACTTTTTATAAGGATTATTATAAATCCTTTCCTGATACAAAACCAGCTAAGAAAGCAGTCCCAAGAGCAAAAACTACTACCCAGACATCTATTCCAGCCGTTCAAACTGTGCAAAATCCACAATATTACAATGGTGCTGATCCATATATGCAATACCAAACAAGTGCAGTTTATAACCAATACACTCAGCCTTATAATTCCTTTTATCAAAAGGTAAATCATGACCCTTCAAAATGGGAATTTGAAATAAAATATAAAAAGGGCGAAGGTCAATTTATGTTTGAATCTGATGCAGGTTCAATTCTTAATTGGGATGAGGTCCAAACAACTGAAACTATATTTTCCGTATCTCGTGACTTTATGATAAAAAACAGACAATATGTCTTTAATTTCACTTATGGAAGCGGAAGTTCCTCAACTGACAGAACTTCTGATGACGATATTTTTAACGAATATCATCTTATCTCCCTTGGAAAGGGTTCAGCAGATTTAAAGGATATGTCTTTATCTCTTGGTATGAGAAATGTTTATAATTTAGCTGGTTTTGATATAACTCCAGTCATTGGATATAAAAGGAAAGAACAAAAATTTGAAATGTCAGACCATGTTGCTCCTGCCCCTTTCTACTTAGAATATTTCTGTGAAGATGTTGATGCAAATAATGTTTGTACAGGAGGTATTAACTTAGTAGATCATGGCTTAACTTCAAGAGATGTTTATTATGTTGATGATTATGATAATCCTTTAAGTGATGAAGTTACTACTGCTGATATGATGATAAATGGAGAGGTAACTGTTGACGGATATATTTATACTAATCTTGTATGGGGTATGCAAATAGGTGAAGAAGATTTCTGTTATGTCGCCGCATCTGGTAATAATGTTTGTATAGATATGGGACCTAATGGTTCAAATTTACTTGCTGCCTTTGGTGGTGTATCAAGTATAATGACAACAGAGGGTATTACTCATATGTATTATGTCACATGGGAAGGTCCTTTTATCGGTGTTAATTTAGAAAGAATGATAAGCCAACGTGAAATTTTGCATCTCTATGGTGAACTTTTTAAACCATCTTATAAAGTTTGGGGAAATTGGCCAAACAGAGACGATTGGATGCACGATCCATCATTTGTTGATGATGGCGGTTCTGCTTGGGGTTTCTCATTTGATGCAACATATAAATATCTTATTAAAAACAGTATTGCTCTTACATTTGGTATAAATTATGAATATATAAAGGAAAATAATGCCGATACAACATTATATACTGCCGATGGTGAAACATTATTTTTACCTGGTTCTATTTACCTTGCAAGATGGAAACATTATGGAGTTGGAATTGGTTTAACCTTTAAATTATAAGGAGTTAAAATGAAAAAATTATTAAAACTTTTATGTGTAATAGAGGGAATAACCATACTTCCTTTCCAATCTTTTGCAAAGACAAAAGAAAAGGAAGAGGATATTCATTACGATAATTATTATGTAGATTATGTATACAATAATTATTTAAAAAATAAAAAAAAGACATCTTATGATATTGAAACTATCAGAACAGAAGAAACTGTTTACACAGTTCCTGTATCTTCAAGCACAACTACTACCACCATAATAAATAAAAATATAATACAAAATAATAAAATAAATAAAATAGGTAGTTCTACTTCTTCATCTATTAAACAAAATACAAATGATACAGGATACGATTTTTATATTGGTTTTGGTGTTGGAATAAGTGATTTTAGGGATTACGAAGTAAAGCAACCACAATATAGTCCTGATAAGGCAACTATGAGACCAGACAGAGATTCTAATGTCTATGTTAATTTTGGTATAGATAATTTAATAAAAGATTCTATGAATTTGGAATTTGAAATAGGTTATGTTGAAAATGATAAAATTGCAACCCCTAACGAAAATGGTGTTGATTTAATTGATTATAATCAAAAAATAAAAACATATAATATTGGTGCAAATCTTATTTATGATATAGTAGATATAGATTCCTTATTCATACCATTTATTGGATTTGGTGTCGGTATGGCAAGATTTGAACTTTCTGATTTTGGTATAGTAAAAGAAAATGATATATTAACTAATTTTGAAAGTAAAAGTGAGAAAAAAGACACTATTTACGGCAAAATTACTGCTGGAATTATGTATAGTATGAATAACAGTTCAAAATTTACAATTGGTGCTGAATATATAAAATATAAAAACATTGATTATAAATATATATCATTGTCGGATTTGGCACGAATAAATGTTATCGCTGGATTAAGATTTTATTTCTAAGAAATTAATACCTTTATACATTTTGTATTTTTTAAGCATTCTTAGATAACGGAAAAACTCATCATCCACAACTTTTTCCTTAAAAAAAGATGCATGTCTGAAAATAAGTTCGTTTTCGCTTGGAATTATAAATCCTATATGTGAAGTATTTATTTCTGACCCATATCTTTTTCTAAATGATGGTTTATAAATAACAATATTTACAATCATAGGTTCTGTAATTGCTTTTTTAAGTTCAGCTTCTTTTGCAAGTAATGTATCAAGTGTTATATAATCAAGGACAGCTTCTTGCTCCTCAATATTTATATCTATATTATAATTTTTCTTAAACCATGTTTTCCTATCAAGCATTATTTTAGAAACAGAAATCTCAGAATTTATTTTATCAGCAATGTCTTTTGTTGCCTCCTTTACAAAGTCAGAATTATTTTGTATCCAATCTGGATTTATGAAATGATTACGTTTTTTTATATCAACTTCCCCATTACTATATCTGATTCTTTTAATAATATCTTCAAAATCATCAGAGTTTTTACTGAATGTAAGAGCAAGCACAGTTTCAACAAATGTTAAACAATCAAACCTATCAAAACGATAAATAGGGTCCTTATCAATGCCACCATTTTCTCCAAGTGGATCCCTGAAATAAGGAATTCCTAAAAAAACAGAAGAAACATTAGTAATGTTGTTTGCCTTTGATTTTCCA
>JAAVBN010000038.1 GCA_014803545.1 bacterium
AAAATTAAACAATTATTGTTAAATTTTAATGTTTCATCTTTTATTGAACGAAAGTTTTTAATTTGTACTTTTTTTAATAACATATTTACTCCATTTAATAATTTATATGTTTTATATATAATAATAAAGTATTCCTATTTCAATGAAAAAATATAATTTTTATAAATATTATTATCAATTACACTTTGATCAAAAAATTTATAATATTTTCAAAAAAACAGTTGCATTAATATCTATATTTTTTTATAATACGGTTATGTTCTGTTGGTGAACTGGCTCGTTCGTGCAAAGATTATATCAACCAATATCAAAGATAATAATAACTTTCTGGGTTTATTATCAAAAAAAGATTACGAACGCATTATTCAGATAATAAACTTAGGTAAAAAGAAAGGTATTATTATGACTAAACTTAATCATATTAATTATTTTAAACAACAAGCTAAACTTTTATTAAAAGACTATAAGTTATCTAAAGAAAATGACTTTGATAAAAGTAAAATTATTCTTGATGAAGCCCAAGAGCATTTTGATATAGATAATGTTTTTGCCAAAGTAAATAAAGAAAAAGATAGTAATATAACTTTAATGAATGCTCAACATATTATCGCTAAAATTTCAGGATTTGATAATTGGAATGAGTTATTACATTCTTCCGAAGCTCAAATGGGAATAGGTGCATTAAAATTAAATGCTTATAAGATAGGAATGGACCCTAATATTATAAGTGCCGCTGGAATGTTAGTAGAGCATGAATTATTTGCAGAATTTGTTGATGATAAGGGAAATGTAAATTACACAGATGAGGATGAATTAGATATGTGGAAATCTGTGATGGAAAGATTATTATTTTAAAATAAAACTATTATAAGGGACTGCGTTGTCCCTTATAAATAATTATCAATAAATTTTTTAAGTGTTGGGAAACTTATTTTTAATTTCTTGGTTATTTCTTTTTTCGTTAGATTTTTATTAAGAAGAGCTTTGATTTTTTCTTCTTTCCCTGTCCATTTATAATGACTACTTTTTCTTCCTTTCGGTCTTCCAAGCACCATTCCTTCCACCTTTCTCTTTGCCAAAGCTTCCTTTGTCCGCTGGGCGATTAAATCTCGCTCCAGTTGAGAAAAGCAGGCAAAAATACCTATTAACATTTTACCCATAGGCGAATTATCCAGTCCCATATTTTGCTTTACAAACCAACATTCAACTCCTTTTTCTGTTAACAAATCACAGGTATTGATTATATCTTTGGTATTTCTTCCAAACCGAGATAGTTCAGAAGTGATGACTATATCGCCCTTTTTTGAGTACTTTAAAATCTGACGCAGTTTCCTGTTTTTTGCGAGGATTGTACCACTGATACCGTCATCAATAATTTCTTTATCTATGTTCCAACCTTTGTTTTTAGCAAACTCCAGCACGCCAAATTTTTGACATGTATAGTCTTGTTTATCCGTTGAAACTCTGAAATAAGCGTATATCATTTTAATCCTCGTGTATGAATTTGCTTTCTTCTCTTGGTTTGCCAAAGCCGTATTTTGGTGCGACAAGGTCGCGTTTCTCATTTTCTATCTCATTGAAAATAGAAGATAATATAATCTTTTCCAAAATACCGGTCCATTTAAGGGAAAGATATTCATATTTTGTGATTTTCTTTTGATTCCTTTCCCTGCAAAATTCAAAATGAAAAAGATTTTTATTGGCACAAACGAGTTGATTTTTAGCTTTTCTAAGTCTTTTCCTAAAACCACATTTTTCATAGTGTATTATGTCAGATTGAAGTCGTTTAACTCTTTCTTCATAGTTTTTTATTTGCTTTTCCCAATATAAATCAATTTCGTATTTTCGGGCGACTTTATCCGCATATCGTTCCTTCAATTCCTCTATTGACTTATAGCGAAGTGAGGAATATTTTGCTTTGGTCATATTATTTTCGTCATCCTTCCATTCTTTTTTGCTTTTGCATTGAAAATAAGCAAAATCTTGAAATTCAATTTCAGCCTTTTGCCATTTATCCAAAACTCTATGTTTACGCATGTGTATACCCTCGTTTAGTTGATTTTATTTGTTAAATTTTCAGTGTGTTCTTCAATCCATTTATCAAGATCAGATTTTTTATACCTGACCCTGTATCCCCAACGGACAAAAGGTATTGTAAGTTTGCCATCGTGACGCCAAGAATTTAAAGTTCCGACTGTTGTTCCAAGATATTCGGCAGCTTCTTTTTGATTAAATAATTTTTCAGTCATTTTCATTTCCTTTTCTTTAAAGTTAATAATTGCGAATCGTTTTCGCCGTCTGAAATTTAATTTAATAAAAAGATTTTTAATATAAAAGGTTATAAGCCATTCACCCTTGTTAAGAAAATTGGGTAACCCCATATATAAAAACCAAGGTTTTGCCTTATCTTAAATGGGAGGACCCCATTTCTTTAAATTTGCTTATTTTAATGAAAATTAAACATATATATTACACCCCATATAAAATATGAGTATAATTTGTTTAAAAACACAAGGATTTCTCTTATACAAAATGGGGTGACCCCATATGTTATTTTTTTGATTTTCTTTTTCCTCTTTGAGATTCGGGAAGTCTTATTAGAGTGGCCATAGCATCAGCCAATTTATTTGATTCGTAGCCCGATTTTTTTAACTCCTCATTGAAGATTTTTTTTAAATAATCCTTTTTTAATTGATTTTCAGCTGTTATATTTTCTTGTTTAATAATTTTTTTCATCAAATCAAGATATATAGTTGTATATGCAGTTGGAGTTGATTCATTTGTATTTTCTTCTTTATTGGTAGATTCATTATAAGGAAATACTTTTTTTAATTCTTCAAATGAAATTTGTGCGTCTATATAATAAGCATTACCTCCTCCACCTGGAAGGGTGGATTTTCTATTTGTATAGATAATACTTGATTTAATATCTATATCTAAACATGATGTTAAATTTTCTACATTTGTTAATTCTCGAGATTTTCCCGACATAGTAAATGATATATCATCGCAGTCAAATATACTTGTATAGAAACGTCCCTTTGCTTTAATATAACCTTTTAATAAATGAATTTTTAGTTTGCTGGCCGCTATATATATTAAATAACTGTAATTATTTTTATTGTTTTTTTCATAAATTTCTTTACTTTTCTTATAATCTAGTAATTCTGGTCTGATACGGTTTATATGCCTTTCCCAAATTTCTTCCATTGGTTCCCAACCAAATGCAATCCATTCGCATGCTTGAAGTAAAGTGCAAGTATCTAAAATGTCAGGTTTTATTTCCATAGTTATCCTCAATTTCTTACCGCTCGGTAATATTATTCATCTTTTTTAATAAAATCAAGCATTTTATCGGTTGCTTTTTGCATAGATTCCCTTATAGGATCGGCAGTCAACCTTGAATATATTTGAGTGGATGAAATTGACTTATGTCCCAAACTTTTCCCTATAATATTAAGGCTTGCTCCAGTAATTGCTTGATAACTTCCTTGTGTCCGCCTTAAATCGTGAAGTCTTAAATTTTCAATTTTTGCGGTTTTAAGTAAAGTTTTCCAAGCTCGTTTCGGTTCTTCATAATGCCCGCTGGTAGAACTTTCTGACGGAAATACAAAATCAGATGTTTTATTTTCCTTCATTTCTTTTAATAAACTTATTGCCTGTAAGGTTAATGGTATTTGTTGAGCTTCCCCGTTTTTTGTGTCTGCAAAATATACAAAGCCCATATCCAAATCTATATCCGACCATTTCATTGATAAGATATTATTTTTTCTTTGTCCTATAAAAAGGGAAAGTTTAATGTAATTTTTAAATGTTTCATTCGGATTTTCTTCTAAGGCTTTCCAAAATCTTTCAATTTCTTCGGGATGCAAAAATCTGTCCCTGCTTTTTTCTGTAAATTTTGAAATCCCTAATGCTGGATTACCATAGCGGGTAGGGTATCCCCATTCCAAAGCCCTTGCATATATACTGGAAATAAGAGTAATTACTCTGTTTGCAGTATGTAATTTCCCGTCCTGTTTTAACACATCCCTTAATTTCTCTATATCAAATTTTGTAATGCTTATCATTTTTCTGTTATGAAAACAACAAAGATGATTATAGAAAAATAAATGCTCGGATCGTTTACTGTTTGCTTTTAATAATGTTGTATGTCTTGGAAAGTATTGAGTTTCATAAAATTGCTTCAAAGTCATATCACGAAGGGCATCTTGTCTCTCCTGTGCCGGATCTTCATCATTTAAAGATTTAAGTTTTAATTCCAATGCTTTTTGCCTTGCCTGGGTAAGTTTTATTTGTCCCACACGTCCGATTTTTATTCGCCTCGGACTTCCTTGATATTTCATATAGGCATAGTAAGTTTTAGCACCGCCATAGGTGCAAATTACACATAAACCGGCTTCACTGCCATTATCATAATATGTGGATGATTTTTCTGGAATTGGTAGGGTATTTAAAGCCTTTTCCGTAAAATTAAAATGAGTGTTTTTTATTACCATTTGACGACCTGATGATTTTTACTTTTTTGCTACCTATTTGCTACCAACGGTGCTTTTTGCTACCGATTTTTGCTTTTTTCTATTTATTTTAAGATATTTAATAATTTGTTAAAAGTCAAGGATTATCTAGCATTATTAAGAATTATTTAATAATAGCCCTTATGATTTGTAATCATCAGGTCTGCTGTTTAAATTTGTATTAAATTGAGTTGGGTGTAAACAAGTTGAAAATATTGGAATAATATGCTACTATCTATTTATAGTAAAGGAGTATTTTTATGATTTTTAGAAATGAATTTGGAATTTGTGAAGAAAAGCCAGGAATTGTTAAAATTATTGAATTTACAAAGATTTTTGCACAAACAATTGCACCTGATAATATGAAGGAAAAAATTGATGCAATATATGAAAATTTGACAGTGGTAGAATGTGATGATAATGGATGTTTTTCCAGCTTTGTTGACGGGCACAGTAAATATAACAGGTTATATTCTTCGTATGGATGTTGTTTCTTTGATAATGTAAATACAAAAGAATATACAGCAACTTCTAGTATTGCACTGAGATTATATTCAGATAGGCATGTGATTAAGCATGAAGCTTTGCATGCATTTAGTTCTGAATATGGAAAATCAAAAACTGGTAGATTTTATGATAAATGTGGTGCTTCTTATTCAGAGAGGGATAATAAACAAAATATAATTATCGAAATAGGAAATGATTTAAATGAAGCTATAACGGATGCTTTAGCTAGTAGAGTAGATGGTAGTATTGGACCTGGTTATGGTTATTATGGGGCACAGGTTCTTATTGGTGATTTGTTGATAGGTGAAACAGTGGATAATAATAGTTTTATTCAAGATGTTTATTTTAATAATGGTCATAAGTTTGCAGAAGATTTTGATAGGACAATAACTGTAAGTGGTGTTAAATTTGCTGAATATTTAAAAGATTTTAGAGTTGTTTTAGGAAATGCCAAAGATAAAGAGAATGCAGATAAATTGTTGATGGGAGCAATAGAGTATAATTTAAAAAAGGCTAAAACATCAGAAGATATTGATAATGTATATAATTTTCAAAAAAGAGTTATTAATTTTTATAAAGATGGTGGAGAAAAAACTCATTTTACAAAAGATGAAGATATTGCAAGACTGGAAAATATTTTAGAATTTGCTGAGAAAATACAGAATCAGTGTAAATTAAATTTAATGATTCAAAATACAATAAGTAATCAAAAAGATTAGATAGTATTAAATTTATAAGATAAAAAAAAGGTGAGTTTGGAGCTCACCTTTTTTAGTAGAATTATTTGTTATCAATTTCGTTCATATATTTTCCAAATTTTTCCCAATTCATATTGGTTGCTTTTATGATTTTACTTATGGTTTCCATTGATAACCAACGATATTTTCCAGAAGGATAAAATCTTTTGCTTTTGTTAAAAGCAGTAGAATCTAGTCCTGCCTTTTTTGCTAATGCGGATATAGATAATCCGTTTGTATATGCAATTTTATCTATCACTTTCCAAATTTTTAAGTGTTCATTACTCATAATGTTTCCCTCCTTTTGTTTATTAAGTTGTTTTTTTTAAGTGATTTCGCAATTATAACGGGAATTAATTCAAAATTCAAGTGTAAAAAATACAAAAATGGAACATTTTTATAAAAATATAAATGTTCTAAAAATGTTCTTGACTTTTTCCTTAAAATAGTGTATAGTAGTTTTTAACTAATGGGATAAGTATACCCATTTTTTATAATCTATGGCCTTCATTTTATCTATGAAGGTTTTTTTATAGAATTTTTGTGATGAATATTGGAATTAGTATCTTTTAAAAAAGATGCTAAGGAATTTCTGTATTTATTATGTGATTTCAAGGAGAGTAGTTTATGAATTTTGTTGATGATAGGAATAAATTTATTAAGAGTATGAAGCTTAATAATAATATGAATAAATTAATATTGGCGAAAACTTTATTTAAAATTGCGGGTAGCGATGAAGCTTTATTAAAAGCTGTTGCGAATGTTATTTTGAATAGGTTTGTATATGAATATGAAATTGATAATGAAATGACATTTATAAAATGTATTACAGATGTTTCTTTTTTGCCTTGTTGGAAAAATTTGAAATTTATGGATAATATTGATTTTGATGATATGGTGTTTAAAAAGTGTTTTGAATTTTCCTCAATAGTTTTGAAAGGAAATTTAAAAGATGATACTTTGTCTTCTATTAAATTTCATAAAGTTGGTGAATTTCCATCTTGGGCGACGGGACTTAAATCTGTAAAAAATGTTTCTGATTATCTTTTTTATAATAATTGTGATTAGTAAAATAATTTGAAAGGGAAGTTTATTATGAATAATTTAAAAAATAATGAGCCTAAAAAAATAGTTTCTAATGTTGATGAAGAAAATCAAGCTCCAAATAAATCTTATGATGTTCCTGAAAAATTTTTAAATAAAGAAACAGGAGAGTTAAGAGATGAGGAGCTTTTGAAATCATATTTAGAATTGGAAAAGAAATTTAGTAGTAGTTCTAAAAAAAATAAAGATGAAGAAAAAAATGTTTTGGAGCTTGCTCTTGAAACAGATGGTCCTGCATCAGATTATAATATTGTTCTTCATCATAAATTATTAGAGGTTGATTCAAATCTTAATAAACGTTTAAAGGAAGCTGGATTTACAAATGCACAGGCTCAGCTTGTTTATGATTTGGGCGCGGAAATTGTTATGCCAGTAATTGAAAGTATTTATGAACAATTTCGTGCTTATCGTGAGCTTGAAAAATTGGAAAAATATTTTGGTGGCGAAGAACGTTTTGATGAAATTTCAAGACAGATTTTAATGTGGGCAGAAAAAAATGTTCCAGAGGAAATTTATCAATCTCTTAATTCTTCTTATTATGGTGTCATTGCTTTGTATAATATGATGACAAGTAATAATGAACCATCTATGGTAAATATGAATGGTGAAAACGAAGATGTTTTAACAGAAAAAAAGTTAAGAACTATGATGTGTGATCCAAGATATTGGAGAGATGGTGATAAAGATTTTATAAAAAAAGTTGATGATGGTTTTAAAAATTTGTATGACAGATAAATTTTTTTTATTTTTTTATTGATTTTCTATTGAAGTATGGTTTTGAATGTGATATACTAAACTTGTCTTTTGTTAAATAGGAGAGAGAAATATGTTAAAAGTATTTAAAAAATCCAAACCTGCTTCTAAGAAAGTTGAAGCTAAAAAAACTACACCAGCAAAGAAAGCTACACCTGCTAAAAAAACAGTAGTAGCAAAAAAGGCTGTTGCAAAGAAACCAGTTGCAAAAAAAGTAGCTGTTAAAAAAGCACCAGCAAAAAAGGTTGCTCCTGCTAAAAAAACAGTAGCAGTTAAAAAAGCTGTTGCAAAGAAACCAGTTGCAAAAAAAGTAGCTGTTAAAAAAGCACCAGCAAAGAAGCCTGCTCCTGCTAAAAAAACAGTAGCAGTTAAAAAAGCTGTTGCTAAAAAACCAGTTGCAAAAAAAGTAGTTGTTAAAAAAGCTGCTGTTAAAACTGCATCTGTTAAAAAAACAGTTAAACCAGTTGCAAAAAAAAAAGTAGCAAAAAAGAAATAGTTGATATTTCTTTAATGGTATCTAATCCCAATAAAAAGGGAAATGATGGCAAAAAAAAGTCTTCATTCTTCTCTTCTTTGTTGGGATTTTTTTATAACCATACAAAAAAAATATTAACTGTGTATCTTTCACTTGTTGTTATTTTATCTTTTGTATTTGCTTTTATCAGAGAATTGGATGTTTATAAACAAATAAGATTTTCAACTTCACCTGTGGAAATTATGTTTATTTCTATTACTTATTCTATCTTTGATATAATTAAATATTTTGTTCCAGTTCTTTTGATTGTGTTGATTATTAAATATTTTATGGTAAGAAGAAGGAAAATTAAACTTAACTTTATTTTTAGGAAGAGTTTTAAAAGACAAACTTTGATTGCTTTTACTATATCTTTTGTATTTGCAGTTATATTTTATTTTGATGTTTTATTAATTAAAAATTATTCTCGTCAATTAGTAGAATCATCTTTGGAATTGTTTGTTTTATTCTTTCTTTCTATTTTATTTACAATGTCTTCTATGTATGGATTAGTGAAAGGTGTTTCACCTATTCTTAAATTAGAAGATAAATAAAAATTTGCTTTTAACATATTTGTAAGGTTTAAAATCCGCCGTTTTGTGCGGATTTTTAATTTTGCAAACAAATTGCAAAAGTTTCGGGATAACATTTTTTAATGCCCCGTTTCGTGGCGTGCCCTTATTTTTTTAAGGGCATTTCTTTTAATTTAAAATAAGGAGAATAAATATGTCAATTTCTATTGATAAATCTTTTATAAAACAGTTTGAAGCGGAAGTTCATCTTGCTTTTCAACAAACAGGAACTAAACTTCGTTCTACTGTTAGAACAAAAAATGATGTGAAGGGTAGTTCAACAACATTCCAAAAAGTTGGAAAGGGAACTGCTTCCACAAAAGCTAGACATGGACTTGTCCCAGTTATGAATTTAGATCATACACCTGTTGAATGTGTATTATCAGATTTTTATGCTGGTGATTGGGTTGATGAGTTAGATGAACTTAAAACAAATGTTGATGAAAGAAGGGTCGTCGCTTCGGCTGGTGCGTATGCTTTGGGTCGTAAAAGTGATGAACTTATTATTTCAGAACTTAACCAAGCAACCTCTTCTGTTGCAATGAATAAAGAGGGTTTAACAAAGGCAAAAATTCTTTCTGCTTTGGAAATCCTTAATAATAATGATGTGCCAGATGATGGTCAAAGATTTGCTGTTGTTGGTGTGCATCAATGGAATGAACTTTTGAATATGAAGGAATTTTCACATGCTGATTATGTTGGTGATTCATATCCTTTATTAAAAGGAACAGAGTCCAGAAAATGGATGGGTATCAATTGGATTATGCACAATGCTTTACCATTTGATGAAGATGAAGAAGCAAGATCTTGTTTCATCTATCATAAAAATGCGATAGGTCATGCTTCTGGTTGTGATGTTAAAACTGATATTACATGGCATGGTGAAAGAGCGGCACACTTCATTTCTAATTGTATGAGTCAAGGTGCAAAGCTTATTGATAACAGTGGTATCGTTAAAATTATTTGTAAAGATACTTCTGTGATTGCTTAATAATAATATGAAAAAAAGGAAATAAAAATGTCAATGGATTCAAAAAATTTATCAGTTCTTGCTTACTCTAATGGTTTTACTTTGTGGCACTATAAAACAACAGATGAAAAAGCTGTGGTTGAAGCAAGTGGATATTTTAATAAAGTATCTAATATTTTTAATGTTGGAGATGTGATTTTTGCATCTCTTGGTCAAACATCAACAGATATGACAATATATGTTGTTTCTTCTGTGGAAAGTGGTGTTGTTAGTGTTTCTAATTTAATTTCTGCTGGTGTTTAATTTTAGTAATTATAGATAAATCCTCGTTTTTGCGGGGATTTATTTTTTTGATAGGAGAAATTTGATGAATAATTTTACGATGGTGGATTTATGTTCCAAGGCTTTGAATAAAATAGGGGCAAGTGAAATAGTTTCTTTTGATGAAGGAACCCCAGAGGCGGAATTTTCAAGAAGTATATATCCTGTGTTAAAGCATAAATTATTGTCATCATTTCCATGGAGTTTTGCAATAGAGGTAAAAAAGCTTAATAAACTTGTGAATGAAAATGTAGATGGAGAATATGAAAATTGTTTTTTGCTTCCATCTGATTTTATAAGGGCGGTGAAAATTTCATCTAAACTTCCATATAAAATTATTGGAGATAAGTTATTTTCTGATGCAGCGATGGTTATATTGACTTATGTATCTGATGTTGATGAATGTAAGTTTTCTTCGGCTTTTGTTTCTGCATTTATTTATGCGTTGGCAGCGGAGTTTGCTATGTCGCTTTTGGATGATGTATCTAAATTTAATTTATTATATAGACTTTATACTTCTGAATTAAGAGAGGCTAGATTTTTAGATAGTGTGCAAGAAAGTCCAAAGAAATTTGATGACTTTTCTTTGATTGATGTGCGATTTTGAAAGAGGTGTGGATATGTATAAACAAACGGTTTCATATAATAATTTTGCATATGGAGAGATTTCTCCTTATCTCTTTGGAAGAGGTGATATTGATGCATATAGATTTGGTGCTATGACTATTTCAAATATGACAGTTGTTCCAACAGGTGGTATTAAAAGAAGAAGTGGAACTAAATATATTGATATTTTGCCAGGTGAGGGTAAGTTAATAGTTTTTGAATATAGTCCTGAGGAAGAGTATCTTTTGTATTTTGGTGATAAAATATTACATATTTATAATAGTGATAATAAGTTAGTTAAGACTATGTCTTCGCCATTTACTTTTGTGCAACTTTCAAATATAAGGTGGACACAAAAGGGAAATCAACTTTTTATTGTGCATACAGATGTTTTCCCAAAAGTTTTAAAATTTTATCCATTTGAAAACTTATGGAAATTTGAAGATTGGGTTTTTGATAAGCACAGTGAAAAGGGGTATTCTTGTGAACCTTTTAACAGATTTGATGATGTAGGTGATATTTCTATTACTCCGTCTGATAAAGTTGGAACAATAACTTTGAATGCGTCGGATAATTTGTTTAATAATTCTTATATTGGAAAGAAAATTAAAATTAATGATGGGGAAGTAAGTATTATAGAAATTCTTTCTGAAACGAAGGCTACTGCTTCGGTGATAGTAGGATTGTCTTCGGTTAATGAATCTTCTTCTTGGCAAGAGCCAGCTTTTTCTGATGTGCGTGGGTATCCTAAAAGTATAGCATTTCATCAGAACAGATTGGTTATAGGTGGGTCAAAATCTTTGCCAAACAGATTATGGTTTTCAAAAACTGGGAATTATTTTAATTTTGATTTGGGTGAAAGTCTTGATGATGAAGCAATAGAATTTAATATGCTCTCAGATAAAGTAAATGAAATTTTATGTGTATTTTCTGGTAAACATTTACAGGTGTTTACATCTGATTCCGAATGGATGGTGTCGGGATTCCCTTTGACTCCGTCGTCTTTGTCTGTGAAACAACAAACTAAAATTGGTTCTGTTTCTGATAGATTTATTCTTCCTAAACTTGTAGAAGGTTCAACGGTTTTTGTTGCAAGGAATAATAAAGAAATTAGAGAGTTTTGTTATGCTGATATTACGGAAAATTACTCTTCTGAGGATTTGATTTTGCTTTCTAATCATTTAATGAATAAGCCAAAAGAGTTAGATTATAACATTAGGGAAAGATTGCTTTATGTTTTACAAGGAGATGGAAGTATTTCTGTTTTGCTTTTGAATAAAACAAATGGAATAAATTCTTGGTTTAAGTATGAAACTTTGGGAGAATTTATTTCTTTGGCTGTGTTTATTGATAAATTGTATGTTATTGTAAAACGAGATGATAATTATTTTTTAGAGGTATTTTCAGAAGATGTCTTTACAGATAATTCTTTGGTATTTAAATCTAAAAATAAATTGAAAAAAATTATGGGTATTTCCCATCTTAATAATAAAGTTGTAAGTGTGAATGCTGATAATTATATCTTTGATGCAAAGGTGGAAAATGGAGAAGTTTTATTGCCAATTGAGGCGGAAAATATTTTTCTTGGTCTTGCCTATACTCATATTTTATGTCCGTTGCCATTTTTGATAAATGGGGTTAGACCGCCAAAAGTTATAAGACTTTTTGATATATCTTTTCGTGTTATGGATACACCTTTGTTGCAAGTTGATACGGGTGAAGGGTTAAGGAATATTACTTGTCTTAATTTTGATAAGGATGAAGTTATTGATAAACCTATTAAACCTGTTAGTGGCGATATTCATTTGAAAGCAAAGGGATTTTTAAGAGATTTCAAAGTTCCATTATGGAAAGTGGAAAGTTCTAAACCTTGTAATGTTAATATTTTAAATATTTCTACCATAATTGGTAGTGCAAAATAATTTTGAAAGGAGTTTAAAATGGGAGCTGTTACTGCGGCTGTTAGTGCGGTTGGTGCTGTTGTTAATTATGAACAAGAGAGGAAAAAGCAAAAGGCTGAAAAAAAAGCATTGAATGAACAAAAGAAAATAGATGAGGCTAGAATTGCAGCTAAAAAACAACAATACAAAGAAGAAAAAATAAATTTGTTAAATGCAAAGGTTGCTTCTCAAAGAGCCAAGCTTGGAGCTAATGGAGTAGATGCTACTTCTGGGTCTTCGGCTGCGTTGATTTCTAATTTGGAAAAAGATACTAATGAAGAGATTGCAAGGAATGATTATTTTTCCGAGTTAGATCTTAATCAGGAAAATGCAAATTATGATTATAAAAGTAAGGTAAATTTATTAAACAAATCAAAAACTAATTATAATTTGTTTTCTAATACAGTTAAAAGTTCAACAGATCTTTTTTCTAATTTATGGCAATCTGAATAGGAGATAATTATTATGAATGAAGTTTTTAAATATTCTTATGTTTGTGATGGAGAACAAACTGTTTTTGAGTATTTGTTTGAAGCTTTCTCTATTTCCTGTGTAAAAGTTTATCTTGATGATAAATTAATTGAAAATAATTTTAAAATCTATCCTTTTACTGATAGGTGTGGAGGAAAAGTTGTTTTTGATTTTGCTCCTTTGAAAGGGAAGGTTTTAACTATTGTTAGAGAGTTAGATTTTTCTAGGGTTTGTGATTTTCAAACTGGTGGTGTTTTAAGGGCAGAGGATTTGAATTATGAATTAAATTACAATATTGCTTGTCTTAATCAAATTAATAATGATTTAAAAAAGGCTATTAAACTTTCTTATTCAAGTGATAATGTTAATCCTGTTTTACCTCCTGCAAAAGCTGGAAGTGCTATTGTTTGGAATGATAAAGGAGATGGCTTTGACAATTTGAAAGTTAATCTTTCTGAGCAAGTTAATTATGTGGAAGATTGTGTGAATTATGTTGAAACTGTATATAATGATTTGACGGATATTATAACTAATAGTCTTGATGTTGGTATTTTGGGATTGTTTAATAATTTGTTTAGTTTATTAAAAATGTATTATCCAGATGCATTTGTGGATTTAAAGTATATATCCTCTGTGGCTGATGAAAATATAGATTGGGGCTTTGTTTCCGACAATCAGAATGTTGATGTAGAAGATAATGGTAAATTGTAAAAAAAATAAAAAGGTTTGTTTTTTAGAGTTTTTGAAAGTATGGAGTAAAGAACAGGGGATTTTATTGCCTGAACATCATAAGCGTATTGCAGAGTGGTTAGAGAGCGTTTATTATTCTGATAAAAAGCGTGGGTTATTGTTAGCTTTTAGAAGTAGTGGAAAGTCTACTGTTGTGGGGCTTTTTTGTTCTTGGCTTTTGTATATCAATCCTAATATAAGGATTTTGGTTATTGCGGCGGATACGGTGCTTGCTAAAAAAATGGTTAGGAATATAAAGAAAATAGTTGAAACTCATCCTATGTTGGAGGAGATAAAACCTAAGAAAAAGCAGGAATGGGCCTCTGGAAGTTTTACTGTTGAAAGGAGTTTAGCCCTTCGTGATCCTTCGGTTATGGCGGTTGGACTTCTTTCAAATGCTACGGGAAGTAGGGCTGATGTCATTATTTGTGATGATGTGGAAGTACCGAAAAACTGTGATACTTATCAGAAACGATGTGATTTGAGGGAGAAATTATTGGAGTTAAATTTCATTTTGGTGCCGAATGGTATGCAGATTTTTATAGGGACTCCGCATACTTTTGATACTATTTATAAGGTTTAAGTCGTTTATTTTATGTATATTTTACTTGTATTTATACAGAAAATAATTTTTTTCAAATAAATTGTTGACAAAGTAAAATATATTTGTATAATAGGCTATGTTTAGTTAGTTAAAGTTAAAAAGAATTTGCCGAGACG
>JAAVBN010000039.1 GCA_014803545.1 bacterium
TATTTACAAGTTTTTTATAAATTACTTTTAATTTTTTATTTTCTGTTGTATAATTTACTAAAATATTTATAAAAGAGGGATTTTTTGCTATTTTGTTAGGAAAAATAAGAAAATTTTTGTTTTTTATTCTTTTTGCTTTTGCATTTGCTGTTTCTGTAAAGGCTTCAAATAATGCTATTGTTTATAGAACGGGAATACAATCTGGTAATGTTTCTCGGTTTGTTTTGGAAACATCTCAAAAGCCATCTTATAGTATATTTTATTTAACTTCGCCTTCAAGGATTATTATTGATGTTGATGACTTAAATATTTCAAAAATAGTAAGAGAATCATCAAAAAGTGGATTTATTACAAATGTAAGAGTTTCCTCGTTTGATAAGAATAAGGCTCGTATTGTTCTTGATTTAGGAAGTTTTGCGAAGGTTAAAAATAATTTTGTTTTAAATCCAATAAATTCAAATAATAATTATAGATTTGTTGTTGATATTGAAAATGCGACAGAAACGGAGTTTAAAAAATTAGCGAAAGCGGAGGTTTCTTCCACCCAAAAATCTGTATCAAAATCTGATGTCGTGATAGAAGAGGAAATTACATCTTCTAAAACAAATAGTAAAACTCCTAAAAAAAATGATGTAAGTGAAAGTTCAAAAAATACTGGAAAAACTTCAATAACGACAACAAAGACTACTACAAATAAAACAACTACAACAGTTTCAAATCCTAAAAAATCAAAGAAACAAAAAATTATAGTAATTGATGCAGGGCATGGTGGGCATGATCCTGGGGCAATTGGTGCGGCAGGTGTGCAAGAAAAGAATATAAATCTTGGAATTGCAAAGCATCTTAGGGATATACTTAATAAAAATTCACAATATAAAGTTATTATGACAAGAAGTACTGATATATTTCTTCCACTTACCGAACGTTCGGCAATTGCGGAAAAAAATAATGCTGATTTCTTTATTTCTATACATATAAATAGTAGTGCGAAGAAATCTACTAAGGGATTTTCTATTTATACATTAAATGAGATTGCAACCGATGAGGAATCCAAGAAATTGGCGGAAAAGGAAAATGCTTCTGATCTTCTTGGTATTGGAACATTTGATGCGTATGATGCTATTACAAAGAATATTTTGGGTGATTTATTACAGACGCAGGTAAAGATGGCCTCTGTTGAAATTGCATCAGAAATTGTTAATCAAGTAAGACAGGATTCTATATGTCTTGAAAATCCTAATCGTGAGGCGAAATTTACAGTTCTTCGTTCCTCGGTTCCTTCGGTGCTTGCTGAAATGGGATTTATTTCTAATAAAGAAGAAGAAAAGAAGCTTAATCAAAAATGGTATCAAGAAAAGCTTGCTTATGCCCTTGCAAGGGGTATTGATAAGATGATGAAAGAATAAATCCTACAATTTTCTTGACTTTTACCCCCCCCCCTCACTGTATGATATTATAGAATATTGAAATTAATCAGAGAAAATGGAGGGTTTTATGAAATTTTTTAAATATTTTTTTGTGGGTATTTTACTTTCATCTTGTGTAGCAGTGGATAATAAAGTTTTATCCGATAATAATAAATATTATGCAAATGGTAAAATTGCAAAAGAATCGTTGGATAGAAATAATTATAATATGTATGATGAAAATGGTAAACTTATTTATACTTTTATTGGTGGGAATGAATCAGATGAGCGTATTGATGGGGAAGAATTAAGAGAATCTAAATTCGTTGATGCAAATGGTGCTTTGTTGAATGGAGAATTTGATATAAAATGTTATGATGATATAGAAAAGGTGTGTAAAAAGCAATCCTTTGCAAATGGGAAACTTGACGGGAAACAAATAAGATTTTTCTATGATAACAGTAATGATATAAGGGATGAACAATTATATAAAAACGGTAAGGTTGTTTTTTCTGATATGGTAAGAAACAGGTCGTATGAAAATCATTGGTTTATGTATAAATTTGATGATTATAGATCAATATCAATTATTATAGATAATTATGACGGTAAAGATATTTTGAAATATATTCATTGTGGTGGTAATGGAGAATCAAAACATTATTATGGTAAGGAAGCAGAAGAAATTTATGAAAACTTTAATCGTGATAGGAGTAAAAATCCTTGTCCTTTGACTGATTAAATTTGTTTGATTAGTTTCCTTGACACTGTATTTTATAAATGCAATAATCCTTTATTATAAAAGGAGTATAAAAATGCGTGTTGATTTTTTTGATTTTGATTTGCCTGAAAAATTTATAGCAAAGGAGCCTGTTAAAAAGCGTGATGAGGCAAGACTTCTTCTTGTTCCAGAACTTTTAAATAAAAAGGTTAAGGATTTGATTGACGTGATACCAGAAAATTCGGTTATGGTTTTCAATGATACGAAGGTCATTCCTGCACGAATTTATGGTGAATGTAGAGGGCGTGAATTTGAAGTAATGCTTCATAAAAATATTAATATAGAAACTTGGCTTGCTTTTATAAGAAATTCTAAAAAATTATCGGTTGGAGATGAGTTGATTTTCAAGGATGGTTTGATTGGAACCGTGTTATCAAAGCAGGGTGAAAGTGGTGTAGAATTACGATTTAACAGGATAGGCGCGGATTTCTTTGCAACTCTTCATAATATTGGTGTGTTGCCACTTCCTCCTTATTTAAAAAGGGAGGCGACAAAGGAAGATGAGGAAAATTATCAAACAGTTTATGCAAAGGAAGAGGGCGCGGTTGCGGCACCTACGGCTGGGCTTCATTTTACAACTGAACTTCTTGATAAGCTTAAAAGTAAAGGAATTGAACTTCTTTATTTGACTTTACATGTTGGTGCAGGGACTTTTCAACCTGTGAAAGTTGAAGATACAAAGGATCATAAAATGCACTCGGAATTTGGTATTTTGACAAGGGAAGTTTCTGATAAACTTAATACTGCAAAAAGGCAAGGTAGAAAGATTATTGCGGTTGGAACGACAAGTCTTCGTCTTTTGGAATCGGCTGTTAAAGATGATGGATTTTTTGAACCGTTTGAAAGGGAAACTGATATATTTATCACTCCACCATATAATTTTAAATCGGTTGATTATTTGATTACAAATTTTCATTTACCAAAGTCAACTTTGTTTATGTTGGTGTGTGCTTTTGCAGGGGTTGATGAAATGAAAAAGGCGTATGAATTTGCAAAGGAAAATGATTATCGTTTTTATTCTTATGGTGATGCGTCGCTTTTAAAAAGGAAATCTAACTAATGGAAAAAACTAAATTTTCTTATGGTGATATAGTTAAAGTATTACTTCCACTTAATTGTGATGGATACGATTATATGATACCATCGGAAGGGGATTTTTTTGTTGGTGATTATGTGTATGTTCCTTTTCGTTCAAAGCAAGAAGCTGGTATAATAATTTCAAAAAATGATAAACCTTTGGAATATGATGTTTCAAAAGTGCGTTTTATTTTGGGAAAGATTAAGGACTATGTTTTAAGTGATAAGCAGATAGAATTTATTAAAAAAGTTGCGGATTATAATTTATCCCCCTCGGGCAATGTTTTAAAAATGGTGATGGGATTTAATGGAATTTTTGAGGAGGTAAAAGCCAGAAAAAAAGAATCAAATTATATACCTTCGTATAGTGAAGTTTCGTTGACGGAGGAGCAGAAAAGAGCAACCGAATTTTTATCATCAAAAATTGGTGCTGGGTTTTCGGTTTGTCTTCTTGATGGAATAACGGGAAGTGGAAAGACAGAGGTTTATTTTAAAGTTGTAAATGATGTTTTAAAAAATCTTGATAATCAAGTCTTAATAATGCTTCCTGAAATATCTTTGACTGGGCAATTTTTGACTAAGTTTGAGTTAAGGTTTGGTATAAAGCCTGTTTTATGGCATAGTAGTATAACGCCTGCGCAAAGGCGTGATAATTGGAAGGCTATTGTAAATGGAGAGGCAAAAGTTATTGTTGGGACACGGTCATCATTGTTTTTGCCATATAAAAATCTGTCGTTGATAGTTCTTGATGAGGAACACGATAATTCCTATAAACAAGAAGATAATGTTATTTATCAAGGTCGTGATATGGCAGTTCTTAAAGCCTCTATTGATAAAATACCTATTATACTTGCATCGGCTACACCATCAATAGAAACTCTTAATAATGTAGAAATGGGAAAGTATCAATCGGTGAAATTGACTTCTCGGTTTGGTGAAGCGGTTATGCCGAAAATTGAGCTTATTGATTTACGGCAAAATAAACCTGAAAAGCAGGAGTGGGGGCAAAGTTGGCTTTCAAATGTTTTGGTAAAAAAGATAGAAGATAATTTATCTTTGGGAAATCAAGTGATGCTTTATATAAACAGGCGTGGTTATGCTCCGCTTGTTTTATGTTCGTCATGTGGATACCGAATCCAATGTCCAAATTGCAGTGTTTATTTGACGGCTCATAACAAAGATAATACAAGATGTTATTGTCATCATTGTGGGTATAGTGCAAAACTTCCTCCTCATTGTCCCGAATGTGAAAAGGAAGACAGTTGGTTTTTGTGTGGACCTGGGATTGAAAGAATTGAAGATGAGGTTAAAAATCGTTTTCCAAATGCAAGGATTACAACTATATCATCGGACAATATTACTTCACAAACAAAGCTTAATGACATAATAAAGCAAATTGAGAAGCGTGAAGTTGATATTATTATTGGAACGCAGATACTTGTTAAGGGGCATCACTTTCCAGATTTAACTTTGGTAGGTGTGGTTGATGGTGATATGAGTTTTAGTGGTGCGGATTTGCGTGCGAATGAGAATACTTTCCAGCTTTTGACACAGGTTTCTGGTCGTGCAGGGCGTGGTGAGAAAAAGGGGGAGGTTGTTATACAAACATTTAATCCTGATAATCCTGTGATGAGGGCAATTGCTGCAAATGACAGGGCAAGTTTTTTTAAGGAGGAGTTGGAAAATAGGCGAATTTCCAAAATGCCACCTTTTTCAAAGCTTGCAAGTGTGGTGTTGTCGGCAAAAAATAAGCAAACTTTGGATGCTTTTTGTTATCATCTTGCAAGATGTGCGCCAAATAATTTAGATGGGGTTTCCTGTTTTGGACCTATTGATGCACCTATTGCTCTTCTTAAAAAGAATTATAGGAAACGTTTTTTGCTTATAGTTGATAGGAACATAAAGATTCAGGAAATTATTAAGAAGTGGTTTTCTTTTGTAAATCCGCCATCAGTAATTAAAATAAAAATTGATATTGATCCGTATAATTTTATGTAGGTTATAAAAAAAAAGAGCATTATAAAATGCCCTTTCTTTTTATTTTTGAAAAATAAATTATCTTTATTTTTCTTTTTGGCTTGGAATATATACAATATGTGAGCCATCTGCAAAACCAACTATTTTTTCATCTTTTTTAGATTTGTTTATGTGTTGTCTTACTTGTTCTGACATAAATGTAGTAATTTTTGACCCATCTTCAAAAGTTGTAGTTATTTCTGTGCTTACTATTTTCATTTTTGTTCCCTTATTTTTATTAATAATAATTCTTTCGAATTGTTAATAATATTATTTAACAAAAAAAAAGAACTGTCAAGTAATTTTATTCTATTGAATTATTTCCTGTTTTATGATAAAATAGTTTATAAATTTTATGTAAAAAAGGAGGAAGGTATGAAAGAAGGTGTTTTATTTTTAGTTGGGCTTTTATTAGCATTTTTATTTGTGTGGTATGTGCTTTTATATCCTATAAGGTTGGCGGAATCAAAGAAAATAAAGGGAAACGATTTAACTCTTATTAAAATTTTAACTTGGTTTGGATTTCTTGCTGGAATTACTTGGCTTATAGCTTTGTTTTACACTATTGCTTATAAAAAACATAAATAATATTTTATAATTCAATTATAAAAAGATGTCTTAGTACTAGACATCTTTTTTTAGTTCTTTTTCAGCTTTTATTAATTGTATAATGGAATATCCAACTGTTGCAACACTTGCACCAAAGACAAGAAGTACATCAGCCAATAAAATCTTTTTCATAATTTCTGGATTTCTTGCTGCTAGAAAAGCTTGAGTAGTAATGGCTGCTCCTAATAAAGCAGAAAATATATAATTTCTTATAATATTTCTGTTAAATTTTTTAAGCAGTTTTTTCTCATCTCCATATTCAAAAACTACACCGCCAAAAGTTTGGTAAGCCATTCTTTGAACATCTTCTTGTTTTAATAACAACATAATTATTCCTTTTTAATTGGTTTATATATAGGGGTATATTATACAAAAAAAATAAAAATAGCAAGAAAAAAAAGGTGTCTTGGAAGACACCCTTTAATTTTAATGGAGTAGGGGTTAGAAACCACCCATTCCGCCCATTGGCATTGCTCCGCCCATACCAGCCATTTGAGGAGCTTCTTTTTCAGGAGCCTCAGCAATCATTGTTTCTGTTGTTAGCAATAATCCAGATACAGAACTTGCATCTTGGAGAGCGCAACGAACAACTTTTGTTGGGTCAATAATACCAGATTTTAACATATCTGTGTATTCGCCCTTTGCTGCGTCATAACCAAAGTTTGCATCGTTGTTTTCAATGATTTTACCAACGATTACGGCACCGTCAACACCTGCGTTTGCACAGATTTGGCGGATAGGTGCTTCTATGGCTTTTCTTATTATATTGATACCAGCCTTTTGATCTTCGTTATCAGCGGATAGTTTATCAAGTGAGGCAATTGAACGAAGAAGTGCGATACCACCGCCAGCGATGATTCCTTCTTCTACTGCGGCACGAGTTGCAGCCAAAGCATCGTCAACGCGGTCTTTTTTCTCCTTTACTTCTATTTCAGAAGAGCCACCGATTTTGATAACTGCTACACCGCCAGCAAGACGAGCCAAGCGTTCTTGTAATTTCTCCTTATCATAATCAGATGTTGCATTTTCAATAGAAGAGCGGATTTCATTGCAACGAGCTTCTATTTCAGTCTTGTTGCCAGCACCGTCAACTATTGTTGTATTTTCTTTATCAACAACGATTTTCTTTGCTGTGCCGAGCATATCAACAGTTATATTTTCAAGTTTCATACCCAAATCTTCGGATACAACGGTTGCGTTTGTAAGAATTGCAATATCCTTTAACATTTCTTTACGTCTGTCGCCAAAGCCAGGAGCCTTTACAGCAACGATTTTAAGTCCTGCACGGATTCGGTTTATTACCAATGTTGCAAGAGCTTCGCCCTCTACATCTTCGGCAATGATAAGTAAAGGTCTTGCACTTTGGGCGATATTTTCAAGAATTGGAAGAATCGGTTGAAGGTTTGAAATTTTACCTTCTGTTATTAAAATCATAGGATTTTCATATTCGCAATTCATCTTTTCTGCGTTTGTAATGAAATAAGGGGAAAGATAACCGCGGTCAAATTGCATACCTTCCACGATTTCAACTTCGGTTTCCATACCTTTTGCTTCTTCTACGGTAATAACGCCTTCTTTACCAACTTTTTCCATTGCATTTGCGATTTTTTCACCGATTTCTTTGTCGCCGTTTGCTGAAATTGTTGCAACTTGGGCTATTTCTTCGTCATTAGATACTTTTTTGGAGCGAGTCGCAAGGTTTGCAACAACTGTATCAACAGCCTTATCAATACCGCGCTTTAAATCCATAGGGTTCATACCTGCGGCAACCATTTTTACCCCTTCGGAAAAAATAGCTTGGGTTAAAACTGTTGCGGTTGTTGTGCCGTCGCCAGCATCGGTTGCGGCCTTTGATGCAACTTCCTTTACTGCCTTTGCACCCATATTTTCAAATGGATCTTTTAAATCAGTTACTTCCTTTGCAACGGAAACACCGTCCTTTGTTATTTTAGGAGCACCGTAGGATTTATCAATCATAACGTTGCGACCCTTTGGACCGAGTGTTACCTTTACAGCGTTTGCAAGTGTATCAACACCAGCCTTCATTTTATTTCTTGCATCAGCACCAAATTCAATTATTTTTGTAGCCATTTTTTATTTCTCCTATTCTTCAATTATACCTAAAACGTCAGTTTCTTTCATAATAACTCTGTCTTTGCCGTCAAGTTTGATTTCGGTTCCGCCCCATTTGGAGAAAAGAACAACATCACCAACTTTTACAGACATAGGTTGTTTTGTTCCATTTTCAAGGACTACACCTTCACCAACAGCAAGCACACGACCGCGAGAAGGTTTTTCCTTTGCTGTATCAGGAATGATAATTCCGCCCTTTGTTGTAGTTTCTTCATCAACTCTTTCAATAAGAATATTATTAAATAGTGGTTTAAAGTTCATATTTTTACCTCCGTTTATTAAATACATTATAATTATATAGTGGAGATTATCCGTTTTTTCAATAGATATTAGAAAATTTTTACCAAAGAAATAAAAAATCCCTTTAAAGGTAATCAGCCTTTCAAAGAGTTAATTATACTTTCCAACGATGTATAAATATATAATAACACGATTCGCGAACTTTTGCAAGAGGGGATTTAAAATTATTTTTCTTGAAAACTTTTTATGAGTGTTGTATTATAAAAACAGATTTGAATTTATATTCAAATTTAGTATCAGAGATGATATGGGATTGTAGTTAATCCTTTTATGTAAGCGGAGCATATTCACCTTATAATATGTCCCGATAAAATGTTCTCCCCTTAGTCTATGGGGGAGTCTCTGGCGTATGTCCAAGGGATTCCTTCCCCAAAGGCCCGAGAAGTCATTCTTACATATGATTAACTAACTCCCCCTGCATTTCTGGATATAGAAAAACAGATAAACAAGGCTTTTGTGTTTTTACACAAGAAGGGAGAAAGAGTATGAAAACAATAATAAAGATATTTTGTATCAGTATTATATTAATTTATAAGTCTGATATTTCTCACGCGACCACGTTGTTGGAATCGCTACAAAAATACTGCGTTCCAAAGGATGGTGGTGGGTGTGAGGAAGGAGTAAAGGCTACCTACAATACTCAAACTGGCAACTGCACCTGCAACAGTATTACTAAACGATACAACTCTGGGGACAGGGCATGTGAGGAGTGTATAACAGGCTCTTATGCGAGTGATAACTGGAAGAGTTGTGAGCCTATAGTATGTCCTGCTGGATATGGAGCGGTATTGATAACAGGAGGTAAGTGTCCTAGTGGCTATGGTTTGCAGCAAGTAGTAAATGGGAGATGTCCGAGTGGATATGGGTTAAAGGGGTATAATCCGACTACGAAGAAATGGAATTAAAAGAGATACGGGTGGAAGTTTTTTGTTCATGGTCTTCGCTTCCACCCTCCCGAGAAAAAGGAGTTGAGTTATGA